>JBGPOM010000327.1:0-2541 GCA_041488075.1 Gemmatimonadota bacterium | reverse complement strand
CTGCGCGAGGCGGGCGCGTCGTGGCAGCGTGCGAAGGCCGAGGGACTCGACGTCCGCCCCGTCGCCGAGGCGGCTCGCGCGGCGGATGTCATCATGATGCTCGTCCCAGACCAGGAGGCGCGCGGCGTGTACGAGGCGGGCGTCGTCGGCAGTTTGCGGGCCGGAAAGACGCTGCTGTTCGCGCACGGCTTCAACGTGCACTTCAAGGAGATCGTTCCGCCGGCCGACGTGGACGTCGCGATGATCGCTCCCAAGTCGCCCGGCCACCTGGTCCGCAGCGAGTTCCAGGCCGGCCGCGGCGTGCCGGGACTCGTTGCGGTGCACCAGGACGCGAGCGGCGAGGCGCTGGCGAACGCCCTCGCTTACGCTGCGGGGATCGGCTGCACGCGTGCCGGCGTGCTCGAGACGACATTCCGGGAGGAGACGGAGACCGACCTGTTCGGGGAGCAGGCGGTCCTGTGCGGTGGGGTCACCGCGCTCGTCCAGGCCGGCTTCGAGACGCTCACCGCAGCGGGGTACGCGCCGGAGATCGCCTACTTCGAGTGCCTGCACGAGCTGAAGCTCATCGTGGACCTGATGTACCGCGGCGGGATGAAGTTCATGCGGTACTCGATCAGCGACACCGCCGAGTACGGCGACTACACCCGCGGCCCTCGGATCGTGAACGACCAGGTCAAAGCTGAGATGCAGCAGCTGCTCAAGGAGATCCAGGACGGCACGTTCGCGCGCGAATGGATCGCCGAGACGCGGGGCGGCGCCCGTCGCTTCGCCGACTACCGCCGTGCCGCCGCCGATCACCCGATCGAGCGGGTCGGCGCCCGGCTGCGCGCCATGATGCCGTGGACGGAGGAGGGGAAGGCGGCGCAGTCGGCGCAGCCTCACCCCCTGACCCCTTCTCCGCGACGCGGAGAGGGGGAACGCGTGAAGGCGTGACGTCGCGCACCCTGTTCGACAAGGTGTGGGACGCGCACGTGGTCCACCGTTTCTCCGAGGGCCCGGCGCTACTGTACGTCGACCTCCACCTGGTGCACGAGGTGACGTCGCCGCAGGCGTTCGAGGGGCTGCGCCGGGCCGGCCGCCCGGTGCGGCGGCCCGAGCGCACCGTGGCGACGGTCGACCACAACGTGCCTACGGGCGACCGCTCGCTGGCGCTCGACGACCCGATCGCCGCCCGGCAGCTGGACGCGCTGGCGCGCAACGCGCGGGTCTTCGGCATCGAGCTGTTCGACCTCGCCTCCCCCCACCAGGGCATCGTCCACGTGATCGGCCCCGAGCTTGGGCTCACCCAGCCGGGGATGGTCGTCGTGTGCGGCGATTCGCACACGTCAACGCACGGCGCCTTCGGCGCGTTCGCGCTGGGGATCGGCACGAGCGAGGTCGAGCATGTGCTGGCGACCCAGTGCATCGTCCTGTCCAAGCCGCACGCGATGGAGGCGCGCTTCACCGGCCGGCGCTCCCCCGGCGTCAGCGCCAAGGATCTGATCATGGCGCTGATCGGCCGCATCGGCACCGCGGGGGCCACCGGACACGTGCTCGAGTACACCGGGGAGGCGATCCGCGCGCTCTCCATGGAGGAGCGCATGACGGTGTGCAACATGTCCATCGAGGCGGGGGCCCGCGCCGGGATGATCGCGCCCGACGAGACGACCTTCGCCTACCTCGCGGAGCGGCCCCGCGCGCCGCAGGGGGCCGCGTGGGAGCGCGCCGTGGCGGCTTGGCGGCGGCTGCCCAGCGACCTGGGAGCCGCGTACGAGCGGCGGGTGGAGCTGGACGCGGCGGCGGTGGCGCCGCAGGTCACGTGGGGCACGAG
Organism: Gemmatimonadota bacterium; assembly: GCA_041488075.1. Lineage (GTDB taxonomy): Bacteria > Gemmatimonadota > Gemmatimonadetes > Gemmatimonadales > GWC2-71-9 > 20CM-2-65-7. The sequence goes on along the minus strand of JBGPOM010000327.1, from coordinate 731 downwards.
TCCCGGCATGGTCACGGACATCACCGGGCGCGTCCCCAATCCCGCCGATTTCGCGGGCGCCGATGAGCGGCAGGCGGTCGAGCGGGCGCTCGCCTACATGGCGCTGGCGCCGGGCACGCCGCTCGCGGGACTGGCGATCGATCGGGTGTTCGTGGGGTCGTGCACGAACGCGCGCATCGAAGACTTGAGGTCCGCGGCGCAGGTCGCCCGGGGCCGAAAGGTGGCGTCGGGCGTCCGCGCGATGGTCGTCCCCGGGTCGCAGCAGGTGAAGGCGCAGGGCGAGCGCGAGGGGCTCGACCGGATCTTCCGCGAAGCGGGGTTCGAGTGGCGTAACGCTGGCTGCTCGCTCTGCCTCGGCATGAACGCGGACGTGCTGCGGCGGGGAGAGCGGTGCGCCTCGACGTCGAACCGCAACTTCGAAGGGCGGCAGGGCGCCGGGGGGCGGACGCACCTGATGAGCCCCGCGATGGCCGCCGCGGCGGCGGTCGCCGGCCGGCTCGTGGACGTACGGGAGTGGGAGAGCGCATGACGCTCACGCCCTTCGTTCGCCACGCCGGGAAGTGCGCGGCACTGCCCCGCGCCAACGTGGACACCGATCAGATCATTCCCAAACAATTCCTGAAGCGGGTGGAGCGCACCGGCTTCGGCCCCGCCCTGTTTCATGACTGGCGCTTCCGGCCCGATGGCAGCGACAACCCCGAGTTCGAGCTGAACCGCCCCGAAGCGGCGGG
>JBGPOM010000326.1:0-2564 GCA_041488075.1 Gemmatimonadota bacterium | reverse complement strand
CTGGGCGATGTCGGCGTTTACGTCGCGCGCGACCTGGGACTTGATCGAGGCTTGCTGGGCGTCTCGACGGGCTTCGTCGATGGCCACCTTGTGGTCTTCCATGGGATTCTCCTCGTTGAGTGTCCTTCCGAGGATAGCCCGGATCACCGCCCCGCAGTATGGTTCGAAGGGACTACCCCCAATCCTTCGAATCCGGCGCCACGCGGCGCATCGTCTTGAGGAAAGCTCCGCACTGCAATCCCTCGACTTCTTCCGCCAGGATGTTCACCGTCCCGTCGTCTTTGGCGAGGGTGCCGTGCACCCAGAGGAACGGCTCGCCCCGCACCGCGGCGCGGCAGCGCTCGTAGACGTCGGGCCGGACGATCACGTTCGACATCCCCGCTTCGTCCTCGAGCAGGACGAAGACGAAGCCCTTCGCCGTCTCGGGGCGCTGGCGCGCCACGACGAGCCCCGCCACTTCGATCGGCGCGCCGTGCTCTCGCGCCGCGAGCTTGTCGCTCGGCACGATCCCCGGCGGCAGCGCCTCGCGCACCAGGCTCAACGGATGCCGGCCCGCCGAGAAGCCGAGCGTCGCGTATTCGGCGAGCAGCCGCTCGTGGGCCGCGAGCCCGCCGAAGCGCAGGTGCTCGTGCGGGTGATCGAGCGGCAGCTCGAGCTGGCGCCGGCCGCGCCCGTCGCCGCTCTGTTCGGCCTTGGGCGGCAGCCACAACCCCACCTGCCAGAGCAGCTCGCGACGCGTGAGTCCGAAGCCGTCGCACCCACCCACCCAGACGAGGGCCTCGATCGCCGTGCGCTTCAGCGCCGGCGGCGCGCGCCGCACGAAATCCCCCACGCTGCGGTAGGGGCCTCCCCCGGGACGCTCCCGCTCGAGCACGGTGGCGGTCGCCGTCTCCTCGCTCCAATGCCGCACGAAGCCGAGCCCGACCTGCACCGCGCCGGCTGCAACGGTGCACCACACGTCGCTGGCGTTCACGTCGGGGGGCCGGATCGCGACGTCGTTGCGCTGCGCGTCCCGGCCGAGGACGTCGAGCGAGTAGAAGCCCATCGGCTGATTGTTGAAGAGTCCCACGTAGTACTCGGGCGGGTGGTAGTGCCGCAGCCAGGCCGACTGGTAGGCCAGCAAGCCGAACGCCGCCGCATGCGACTTGGGGAAGCCGAACTCGCTGAAGGCGATCACCTGCGTGAACACCTTCTCGGCCGTCGCCTCCGGCACGCTGCGGGCGAGCGCACCGGTGCGGAACTCCTCCCAGAACCCGCCCATCAGCTCGCGCGAGCGGCGCCGGCTCATCGCGCGCCGCAGCGCCTCCGCCTGCCCCGATGTGAACCCCGCGAGCGCCTGGCAGACCTGGAGCACCTGGTCCTGGTAGAGAATCACGCCGAGCGTCTCGGCGAGGCAGTCCCGGAGCAAAGGATGATCCACCGGGGGCTCGTAGGGGCGGCCCGCCTCGCGGGCGCGGCGCTGCGCCTCGCGCCGCCGCACGTACGGGTTCACGGCGCCGCCCACGATCGGCCCGGGGCGCACGATCGCCACCTCGACGGCGAGGTCGGCAAGATCGCGCGGCCGGGTCCGGCGGATCATCTGGATCTGCGCCCGGCTCTCGATCTGGAACAGGCCGACGGTGTCGCCCGCGCAGATGCGGTCGTACACGGCGGGGTCGTCGAAATCGATGCGCGAGAGATCGGGGGGCCGGCCCTCCGTGCGCGCGATCAGCTCCACGCACTCTTCGACGAGCGACAGCATTCCCAGGGCGAGGAAGTCGATCTTGACGAAACGCGCGTCGTCGCAGGAGTCCTTGTCCCATTGGCAGACGACCCGGTCTTCCATGGCGGCGCGCTCGAGCGGGACGATCTCCACGAGCGGGCGGGAGGAGATCACCATCCCGCCGACGTGTTGGGAGACGTGCCGCGGCAGCCCGCGAACGTCCTCGGCGAGCTCGCACAGCTCTTTCCAGAGCGGCGCGTTCTTGCGTCCCGCGAACCCCGGGAGCTGCTCCAATTCGTCCGCCAGACCGCCCGAGCGACGGTCCGCCAGTTTCGCCACCAGCTCGATCTCCCCCGGCGGCAGGTCGAGCGCCTTGCCGATCTCGCGCACCGCCGAGCGCAGCCGGTAGGTGGGGAACGAGCAGACGAGCCCCACGTGCTCGGCGCCGTAGCGCGTGTAGACGCGGCGGATCAGCTCCTCGCGGATCTCGCGGGGGAAGTCCAGGTCGATGTCGGGGACCGAGGCGAGGGTCTCGTTCAGGAAGCGGCCGAGGAAAAGCCGGTTCGCGATCGGGTCGATGTGCGACAGGCCGAGCAGGTAACAGACGATGGACGACACCGACGAGCCGCGCCCCCGGCCGGGGAGGAGATTGCCCGAGGCGCGGCGGGAGCCGCGGCGCACGTCGGCGGCCACTTCGCGGGCCAGCTCGAACAGGTCGTGATAGACCAGGAAGAACCCGCTGAGTCGATGGTGTTCGATGAGTGTCAGCTCTTCGGCGAGCCGCCGCTCGGCGTCGATGCGGTGGGCGGAGTCCTCCGGATAGCGCTCCCCCAGCCGGGCGCGGCACAGCTCGGCGAGCGCT
>JBGPOM010000325.1:0-2580 GCA_041488075.1 Gemmatimonadota bacterium | reverse complement strand
GGGGCCGAGACGACGATGCACAACATCATCGACCAGGCGGTGGACGCCTACTTCCCGTTGGTCGAGCAGCTCAACGGCCTGGTGGACACGCTGGAAGAGAGGCTGTTCGAGCAGTTCGACGAGAAGTTGATCCACGAGATCTTCAAGGCCAAGCGCGCGGCCTTTTCCTTCCGGCGGCACCTGGGCCCGCTGCGGGAAGTGCTGAACGTCCTCACCAACCGCCCCTGCACCTTCATCCGTTCCGAGACCCAGCTCTACTACCGCGACGTCTACGACCACACCATCCGGATCATGGAGTCGCTCGACACCGTTCGCGACCTGCTCGCGGGGGTGCTCGAGACCTATCTGTCGCAGACCTCGAACCGGATGAACAAGGTGATGAAGCAGCTCTCCATCGTCGCGACGATCGCGCTGCCGTTGATCGTGGTCGGCGGCATTTACGGCATGAACTTCAGTCAGATGCCGTGGACCCACCACCCGTTCGGCTTTTACGGAGCGCTGCTCACGATGGTCGCCGTGTCGGGCGTGATGCTCGGGTGGCTCAAGAAGAACAGATGGCTTTGAAGCTGATCGTCGAGCAGTGCGCCATCACCACGCGTCACCCCTTCGTCATCGCTCGCGGCTCGACGAACGGGTACAAGCGCGCCTGGGTGCGGCTGGTCGACGACGACGGCGTGGAGGGATGGGGCGAGGCCGATCCGTCGTCCTACTACGGCGAGACGATCGAGACGGTGCTCGCCACGCTCGCCAGGCTTGCCCCGCACCTGCCGCGCGACCCCTTCGACCTCGAGGGCGCCGAAGCCCGGTTCGCCCAGCTGGCCCCCCAGCACGCCGCGGCCCGCGCGGCGCTCTCCGCCGCTCTGCACGACCTCGTCGGGAAGCGGGTCGGCCAGCCGCTGTGGCGCCTGTGGGGGCTCGACCCCAGGAAGGCGCCGGTCACGTCGTTCACCATCGGGCTCGACACGCCCGAGAAGATGCGCGAGAAGGTGCGTGAGGCGGAGGCGTATCCGATCCTCAAGGTCAAGCTTGGCACCGACCGCGACGAGGAGATCCTCAAGACGATCCGCGACGCCACCGACAAGCCGGTGCGCGTGGATGCCAACGCGGGGTGGACGGTCGCGCGCGCGAAGCAGATGATCCCGGTGCTGAAGGACCACGGCGTCGAGTTCCTCGAGCAGCCCCTGCCGCCGGGTGACTTCGACAGCCTCGCCGACGTGCACCGTTGCGCGCGCAAGCACGACCTCCCCCTCGTGGTGGACGAGAGCTGCCTGGTGGCGGCCGATATCCCGCGGCTCGCGGGCAAGGTGGACGGGATCAACATCAAGCTCGCCAAGTGCGGCTCGCTGCGGGAAGCCCTGCGGATGATCGCGACGGCGCGTGCCCACGGCATGCTGGTGATGGTGGGTTGCATGATCGAGACGTCGCTCGGCATCACGGCGGCGGCGCATTTCACGCCGCTCGTGGATGCCGCGGACCTGGACGGCGCCGCCCTGACCGTGGACGATCCGTTTGTGGGGGCGACGATCGCCGGCGGCCAGATCCAACTGCCGACCGAGCCGGGGCTCGGCGTCCGGCGGCGATGACCGGATCGGCGCGCTACGCCGAGGTCGTCCTCCCCGTCCCCGTCTCCCGCGCCTACACCTACCAGATTCCCGACGCCCTCGCCGACCGGGTCCATCCCGGCTCGCGGGTGCTCGTGCCGGTGCGGCGTCGCCGCGGCGTCGGCGTCGTGACGGCCGTGGACGTGGCGGCGCCGGCGGCCGCGGCCAAGCCCATCGCCGGCGCCCCCGATGCCGAGCCGGCGCTGTCGCCGGCGCTCCTGGAGCTGGGGCGTTGGATCTCCGACTACTACGGTGCGCCGCTGGGCCTCGCCCTGCGGGCGATCCTGCCGGGCCCCCTGTGGAGCGTAGCGCGGCCCGAGGGCCCCGCCGAGGCCGGTAAGCGCGTGCTGGTGCTCACCGCGCGGGTCGAGTCGCTGCTCGAGCGGGAGCGGGTCTTCAAGCGCGCGCCCAAGCGGCGCGCCGCCTACGAAGCCGTCGAGGCGCTGGGCGGCTCCGCCCCGCTGTCGCATCTCGTGGAGCGGCTCAAACTCTCGGCGAGCGCGCTCGACGCCCTGGTGCGCCAGGGCCTCGCCCGGGTGGACCGGGTGGTGGAGACGCGCGATCCCTTCTCCGGCCTGTCTTCACCACCGCCCCCGACGCTCACCGCGGACCAACAGCGCGTCGTCGCGGCGATCGAGGCGACGGCGATGGACACGCCGGTGTTGATCCACGGGGTGACCGGGTCGGGCAAGACGCTCGTGTATCTCGACCTGCTGCGGGGCGTCGTCGCGTCCGGCGCCGGCGCCATCGTGCTCGTCCCCGAAATCGCGCTCACGCCGCAGACGGTGGCCCGCGTGCGCGGCGTGTTCGGCGATCAGGTGGCGGTGCTTCATTCGGGGCTGTCAGACGGCGAGCGGGCCGACGCGTGGCGCGCGCTGCGGCGCGGCGAGCGGCGCGTCGCGGTGGGTCCGCGCTCCGCCGTCTTCGCCCCCGTGCAGCGGCTCGGCGCGATCGTCGTCGACGAGGAGCACGACCTGAG
>JBGPOM010000324.1:0-2582 GCA_041488075.1 Gemmatimonadota bacterium | reverse complement strand
CCTCGTCGGGTTGTGCGGCACCCTCCGCTTTCGCGGCACGATCCCCGACAGTACCGACAACGTCTTCGTCGCGGCCTACGCCACCTTCCCGCAGACCTGCAACGACCTGATCTTCAGCCGGCAGCCGTTCATCCCCAGCTCGGTGCCGTACACCGACTCGGTGGCCCTGTACAGCATCCCCCTCCCCGCCAACCGCTACGAGTGGGTGCTCGCCGTTTGGAAGAAGATCGGCCAGCTCACGCTCACGGCCCAGGACACCGCCGTCCTGCGCGTCGCCGGCTATTACCGAAGTCCGGCGGACTCGACGCAGCGGGGCGCCGTCACCGTTCCGAGCGGGGCGGCAATCGGCGACGTGAACTTCACGGTGAACTTCGACAGCCTGCGGCCGGCAACGGATTTCGTGACGTGCGCCGCGCGCTGATCGGAACGGCCCTCGCCCTTGTCCTGCCGGCGGCGACCGCGGCGCAGGGAACGGGGGGCGTCGTGCGCGGGGAGGTTCGCGACCCGCGGGGCGCGGCGATCCGTGGCGCCGTCGTCGGCGTCCCAGGCACGACGCTGTACGCGTTCACCGACGCCGCCGGACGGTACCGCCTGGCCCCCGTGGCCGCGGGGGAGATCCGCTTGCGCGCCGCCGCCATCGGCTACGCGCCGGCGACGGCGACCGCCGTGCTCGCCGCGTCGCCCCCCGGCGACTCCGCCCGCGTCGACTTCACCCTCGAGCCCTCACCGTTCGAGCTGACGCCGCTCGACGTGGTGAGCACGAAGGTGCCCCAATTCGGCGAGCCCACCACCAGCGTCGCCCAGGTCACCGAGCAGGAGATCGGGCGCCGCGCCGTCAATACCGTCGACGAAGCGGTGGACAAGGCCGCGGGCGTGCAGATCCTGAACGGCCAGATCAACATCCGTGGCTCGACCGGCTACGTGCAGGGGCTCAACTCGCGCGTCCTACTCCTCGTGGACGGCGTCCCGATGAACCAGGGCGACCGCGGCGGGATCAACTGGGACTTGCTCCCCGTAGACCAGATCGAGCGGGTGGACATCCTGAAGGGCGCGGGCTCGTCGCTGTACGGCTCGGCCGCGCTCGGCGGCGTCGTGAACCTCACCACGCACGACGTACCCAGCGGCATCCACGCCCGCGTGCGCCTCACCGGAGGGGCCTACGCCGATCCGCCCCACCCCGAGTGGCGTTTCCGCGACGCCCTCGGACTGCACGGCGGCGCGGACGTGAGCGGCTCGTACGGCACCGAGACCGCCGGCGGCCGCCTCGCCTTCGGCGCCCGGCACTCCGACGGCTACCGCGAGCAGGACGAGCGCGACCACTGGCAGCTGGCCGGGAAGGGCCGGTGGCAGGTGACCCCGCGCTCGAGGCTCGACCTGTCGGGCGCGTGGGCGGTGGACCGCTACCAAGTGCCGCTCAGCTGGTGCGGCCGCGGCGAATGCGACGATCGCGGGCAAGTCTACCAGCCTTTCAAGGTCGCCACGGCGGATCTCGGCGCGCGTACCGACTCGCGCAAAGGCTACGTCTCCGCGCAGCTGCGCACCGTGGCGTCGGAGCGGTTCGCCTGGCAGGCGCGCGGGTCCTGGCTACGGACGCACTTCACCGATTACCGGGGCAGCACCAGCGAGTTCGGCGTCGCGAACCGGTTCGGCGCCGAGGTGCGGGCCGAGTCGCACCCCGACTCGACGCGGACCGTGCTGGTGGGCGGCGAAGGGACGTTTTCTGACGTCACAAGCGACATCTTCGGCACGCATTCCCAGGCGGAATTCGCCGCCTATGGCGAGAGCGAGCAGCGGATCGGCGCCGCGCACCTCGTGGCCGGCGCGCGCCTCGATTACCTCGCGGTCGACGCGGGCTCGCTGACTGCCGTCGTGAGCCCACGCATCGGCGGCACGCTCCCCCTCGCGGGCGGGACGGTGCGCGCGTCGCTGGGCCGCGGCTTCCGCGCCCCGACGATGGCGGAGCAGTTCGTCCACACCTTCGCGGCCGGCTTCGAGGTCATCCCCAACCCCACCCTCCGGCCCGAGACCGGGTGGTCGGTCGAGCTGGGGCACACCACCCCGGTGCTGGGCGCCGTGCGACTCGACGCCGCGCTGTTCTGGACTGAGGTCCGCGACCTGATCGAACCACAGCTGATCGTGGTGGTGGACACCGTGACCATGATCAGCACGCCCAAGATCCAGCTGCAGAACGTGACCCGCGCCCGAATCGCCGGGTTCGACGCCACCGTGCTCGCCGCCCCGGTCCCCGAGCATCTCACGACGATGCTGGCTTACACCTACCTCGACACGCGGCCGACCCTGGCCTTCCGGCCCCGCCACCTGCTCACGCTCAGCGCGGACTGGGCCCCGGGGGGGGGGCGGGACGGACTCGGCGTGGGCGCCGACTTCCGGTTCGCCAGCCGTCCGAAGAAGATCGAGCTGGAGGGCTTCGTCGACGAGCGCCGCGTGGCAGTGAAGGTGCTCGACCTGCGCGCCGGCTGGACCCACGGCCCCCTCGAGGGGCGGCTGCTCGTGGCTAACGCGCTCAACTACATCTACAACCTCGTCCCCGAGACGCTCGCGCCGGTGCGCACGATTTCGGT
>JBGPOM010000323.1:0-2586 GCA_041488075.1 Gemmatimonadota bacterium | reverse complement strand
ATCGCGGAGACCTTCTTCACAAACTCCACCAGGCTGCGGTCCCGCGCCAGCATGAACGTGTTGATCAGGATGCCGCTGCGGCGGCACAGCGCCACCTCGCGGTAGGTCGCCTGCAGGATGTGCGGGTCGAGCCCCATCGAGTTCACGTAGACCCGTCCGTCCGGCAGCGTCAGCGCGGACGGCTTCCCATCCGTGATCATGATGATCTGCCGCATGTCCTTCTTCTGCGCGAGCAGCAGGCGCCGCGCCAGCTTCAGCCCCTCCGCCGTGTTGGTGTGGTAGGGGCCCACCTGCGCGTGCGTCAGCTTGGCCAGCGGGATTTCTTCAGCGGCGTCGTGGAACAGCACGACCTTGAGCGTGTCTCCGGGGAACTGGGTCCGGATCAGGTGGGTGAGCGCCAGCGCCACCTTCTTCGCGGGGGTGAAGCGGTCCTCACCGTACAGGATCATCGAGTGGGAGCAGTCGAGCATCAGCACCGTCGCCGACGACGAGCGGTACTCGGCCTGGTGCACCATGAGGTCGCCGTACTCGAGATTGATCGGGACGCCCAGTCCCTCGCGCTCCAGGGCGCGCGACAGCGGAATCTCCTCGGCGCCGTCATGGAACAGCACCACCTTCAGGGTGTCGCCCGGGAACTGAGTGCGGATCAGGTGCGTCAGCGCCAGCGCCACTTTCTTCGCCGGCGTGAAGCGGTCCTCGCCGTACAGGATCATCGAGTGCGAGCAGTCGAGCATCAGCACCGTCGCCGAGGACGAGCGGTACTCGGCCTGGTGCACCATGAGGTCGCCGTACTCGAGGTTGATCGGGACGCCCAGTCCCTCGCGCTCGAGGGCGCGCGACAGGGTGGCGTTCACGTCGAGGTTGAGCGTGTCGCCGTATTCATACGGCTTGCTCGCGGCCTCCGCCTCGATGCCCGTCGCGAGGTGCTCGGTCTCGTGCGCGCCGAAGCTCGACTTCCCGACGCTGCCGAGCAGGTGCTTCAGGGTGCGGTAGCCGAGGAAGTCGATGCCCTTCTCGGTGAGGCTGAACTGCACCTGCTGGGCGGCTTCCTGGGCCATCCCGCCCGGGCCGAGCAGCGGTTGCTGGCCCGCCGGCAGCTGCGGCGCCTGCGTGAGATTGAGGTATCCCTCCTCGATCAGCTTCTGGACGATCTGGTCGAGCAGCTCGGCGAGCTGGCGCTGCAGCTCGGCGTCGCGCTGCGCGTCGCCGGTCGAGTCGCCGCGCAGCACGGTGAGCATCTCCGGGGTGAGCTGGCCCGACTCCATCAGGGCCTGGAGGATGGCCTGGCGCAGGGCGTCGAGCGAGCGGTCGGGATCGTCCTCGCCGAACTCGCCCCAGAACGGGTTCGAGTGCGGGCCTCCGGCGAAGCCCGACTGGAGGAGGAAATCCGCCAGCTGGTCGAGCAGGGCCTGGAGATTGAGCGTCTCGAGCAGGCCCGGGACGAAGCGGCTGTACGTCGTGTATTTCATCGGCTGTCCACTAATCTAGTATAGTTTGGTGAGACATGACCGAGGCCGCGCGGCGCTACGGATTCGGGGCCCTCGCCCACCGCAACTTCCGGCTGTTCCTGTTCGGTCAGACCGTCTCGCTCACCGGCACCTGGATGCAGTCCATCGCCCAGGGCTGGCTCGTGCTGCAGCTCACCAACTCCCCGTTCTACGTGGGCCTCGTCTCGGCGCTCGGGTCGCTCGGCGTGCTGTTATTCACGCTCTACGCCGGCGTCGTGGCCGACCGCAGCGACAAGCGGCGCGTCGTCCTCATCACGCAGTCGCTCCTCATGGTGCAAGCGTTCGCGCTCGCCGCGCTGGTCGGGACGGGCAAGGTCACGGTCGAGAGCGTCATGTGGCTCGCCGCGTTCCTGGGGATCGTCAACGCGTTCGACATTCCCACGCGCCAGGCGTTCCTGGTCGAGATGGTGGGGAAGGACGACTTGATGAACGCGATCGCGCTGAACTCCTCGGTGTTCAACGCGACGCGCGTCTTCGGCCCCGCCGTGGCCGGGGTGCTCATCGGGACCGTGGGCACGGTGTGGTGTTTCGTGCTGAACGGCGTGAGCTACCTCGCCGTGATCGGGGGGTTGCTCGCGATGCGCCTGCCCCCCCGCGTTCCCCAGCGGTCGCGGGGCTCGGCGTGGGCGGGCTTCCGCGAGAGTCTCGCGTTCATCCGCGCCGATGCCCGCGTGTCGACGCTGGTGGTGCTGACCGGCCTGTTCAGCGTGTTCGGGTTTCCCTTTCTCGTGCTGATGCCGGTCATTGCGCGGGACGTGCTGCATGCGGGCGCGGCCGGCTACGGGGCCCTCATGGCGGCGGTGGGAGTGGGCGCCCTTCTCGGCGCGCTCGGCATCGCCGTGCTGAGCCAGCGCATCGCGAAGGGCGGCACCCTCGTACTGGGCGGCACGAGCTTCGGCCTCGCGCTCACGCTGTTCGCGGCCTCGCGCAGCATCACGCTCTCACTGGTGGTGCTCGCGCTCGCCGGTTGCGCGATGATCCTCAACAACGCGCTCACGAACACGCTGCTCCAGACGCTCGTGCCCGACGAGCTGCGCGGACGCGTGATGGGGTTCTACTCCTTCGTGTTCGTCGGCCT
>JBGPOM010000322.1:0-2592 GCA_041488075.1 Gemmatimonadota bacterium | reverse complement strand
CGCCTCACGGTTGAACCGCGCGAGGGCATCCGGGTCATGTACCATCGACGGATTCATCACCTTGATCGCGCTGCGCCGCCCCATCTTCACGTGCTCCGCGAGATACACTTGCCCCATCCCGCCCTCGCCCAGCTTCTTGATCACGTGATAGCGGTCCGCCACTACCTGGCCCACCAGGTCGGAGGCGGGCGCCGCTGACCGCAGCGTCTGGCCGTCGTTGGGGCAGAACTTCACGTCATCGGCGTACTCGGTGGAGCAGACGGGGCAGATCTTCACGACGGCAGCTCGACGCGTAGGACCTTGTCGCCCACCATGATCCGGGAGCCGTGCTGCAACACCATCGCTCCCCGCGCCGCGATCGCGACGCCGTTCCGGCTGTGGTCGTCGAGCAGCACGAAGTCGGCGTCCTCGGAGCGGACGGTGGCGTGCTGCGCGCTCATCGACGGGTCGTAAGGAAAGATCCAGTCGCCGCGCTCCCGCCCGAGGTGCACGTCGCGGCCCGGCGACAGCTGAATCATGTCGCGCGAGCTGCCGTCCGAGCGCAGCTGGGTGAGGCTCGCGATGTCGGCGCTCGGCACGAGGCTGCCCATCCGCTTGGTCGCGTCGGCGTCGGGGGCGTGAGGCCCCGGATAGCCGAGTCGCCGGAACCGGATCACCTGCGAGCCGATCAGGAACTGGTCGCCGTCCGCCAGCCGGTGGGGCGCCTCGAGGAACACCCAGGTGCCGTTGCGGCTCCCCAGGTCCCGCACCTCCAGCTGGCCCTCCTCCCACGAGAGCTTGGCGTGCAGCGGCGACATGTACGGATCGTCCGGGAACGTGATGTCCCCGTCCATCCGGCCGATGCTGGTCGAGGTGTGTTTACGCTCGAACCGCTGCGTCTCGACCCCCGCCTCGGCGAGCAGCACGAGGGTGGCCCGCTGATCGGTGCGCCGGTCGGGTGTGAAGCGTGACAGGGCGGTGGGATCGACCGCCGATCCGCAGACGGGGCAGGCGTGCGCCTCGGCCGCCGTGAAGGGCAGGACGCTCGTGCGCGGGACGCCCGCCCCGGCGGCGGCCGCGGCGACCGCCGCCTTCGCCACGGCGGCCTGGGTCAGCGGCTTGCCGCAATCGGTGCAGAACTGCGCGCCGGCCTCATTCTGGCGGCCGCAGAAGGTACAGGCGCTCACGCGCGGAGGTGCTCCACAAGGGGCATAAATTAAGGTAGGCCAATCTATTGGGCAAATTGACGGGTCGAAAGGGGCCGTGCTAGCTTGCGCGACGTATGCGACTCGTCCGCGCCGCGCTCCTCCTTGCCGTCACGGGCTGCGCGGCCGCGCCGGGGCGTGAACGACCCGCGGGACCCGCCGCTCCCGCTCCGTCCCTCGAGCCGCTCCAGATCCACGTCGTCTATCCCGACACCGCCGTCCCCATTCAGGCGCACGACTCGTCCTTCTTGTTCGGCAGCGTCGGGCGCGGCCGGGGGGACAGGTCGCTGAGCATCGACGGCCGGCCCGTCCCGGTCCTTCCCAACGGCGCATGGCTCGCGTGGGTCCCGCTGCCGGACGACAGCGTCGCCGTCTTTCGTCTCGTGGCCCGCACCGCCGCCGACTCGCAGGTGGCCCTGTTCACCGCGCGCATCGTACCCCGCTTCCGCCCGCCCGCGGGCGCCCTGGTGTGGATCGACACGACGAGCTTCGCGCCGGCCGATACCCTCGTCGCTCCCGCGGGGGAGGGGATCCGGCTGGCGGTGCGCGCCGCGCCCGGGGCCACCGTCCGCCTGCGGATGGAAGGCGGCGTGAGCGTCGCATTCGTCCCCGACACGAGGGGCGCCGAGCCGGCGTGGGGCGTGCGCGCCTTCGGCACCGACAGCTCGGGTTTCCGCCTCCCACCCGCCGCCGACAGCTACGTGGCCTGGTTCCCCGCCGCGCCGCTGTGCGACGCCATCCTCGAGGTCGCCGTCGGCGCCGACACCGCCCGCGCGGTGTGGCCGCTCTACGTGGACACGCTCGACCGCGCACACCCGGTGGTCGTCGAGCTGAACGATGACACGGCGCACACCGGCGCGAGCGACAGCCTCACGGTAGGGAAGGCCGTGCCGCACGGCACCTACAACTGGTTCTTTCCCCTCGGCACGACGGCGGTCGTGTCGGGCCGCTGGAACGACCAGGTGCGGCTGCAGCTGTCGCGCGGCGCGGTGGCGTGGGTCAACGCCGCCGACGCGATCCCTCTGCCGCTCGGGACACCCCCGCCCGGCGGTGCGGTGGGCTCGGTCCGGCTCGCGCCCGGGCCACGCTCGCTCGTGCTGCGCGTGCCGCTGCCGGCGCGCGTCCCGTTCCAGGTGAGCGAGGGGGAGCGGAGCCTCACGCTGCGCCTCTACGGCGTTGCGTCGGACATCAATTGGATGCAGTACGGTGGCACCGATGCGTACGTGACGCGGCTCAGCTACGCCCAGCCCGCCGCTGACGAGGTGACGATCACCGCCGAGCTATCGGGGCCGGTGTGGGGCTACCGCACGGCGTGGAGCGGACGGGACCTGGTGCTCGAGATCCGGCGGCCGCCCGCGATCGATCCGCGCCGCCCGCTCGCGGGCCGAACGATCGTGCTCGACCCGGG
>JBGPOM010000321.1:0-2610 GCA_041488075.1 Gemmatimonadota bacterium | reverse complement strand
GTAGGATGATCGCAGCGGACTACGAGCTGCCGTTCCTGGCGCACACGACGATGGAGCCGATGAACGCTACCGCCCACGTCCGGCCCGACGGGGTGGACATCTGGGCGCCGACGCAGTTCCAGACGGGGGCACAGGGCATCGGCGCGCAAATCGGCGGCGTGCCCCCCGAGAAGGTACAGGTGCACACCACGTACCTGGGCGGCGGGTTCGGCCGCCGGTTCGAGCTGGACTTCATTCAGGAGGCCCTGGAGACGTCGAAGGCGGCGGGCGGTGTGCCGGTGAAGGTGATCTGGTCGCGCGAGGACGACATCCGAAACTCCCAGTACCGGCCCGCCAACTTCCACCGCATGCGCGCGGGGCTAGGCGCCGATGGCCGGCCCGTCGCCTGGACGCACCGGATCGTGGCGCCGTCGATCATGGCGCGCGTCTTCCCGAACATGGTGCAGAACGGCCTCGATGGAGAGGCCGTGGAAGGCGGCGTCGAGATGCCGTACGCCGTCCCCAACGTGCACGTGGACTACCTCCTCACCGACACGGGTATCCCCGTGGGCTTCTGGCGCTCGGTGAACAACTCGTACAACGCCTTCGCGGTCGAGACGTTCATCGACGAACTGGCCGCGGCGGCGCAGGCTGATCCGTTCGAGTATCGGCGCGGCCTCCTGGCCAGCGTTTCGCGCCACCGCGGGGTGCTCGAGCTCGCCGCGGCGAAAGCCGGGTGGGGCACTCCGCTCCCCGCCGGCCGGGCGCGCGGCATCGCGGTGCACAAGTCGTTCGAGTCGTTCGTGGCGCAGGTGGCCGAAGTCTCGGTCTCGCCGGCGGGCGAGGTACGCGTGCATCGAGTGGTGTGCGCCGTCGACTGCGGGATGTACGTGAATCCCGCCACCATCGAGGCGCAGATGCAGGGCGCGATCGTGTTCGGGCTGACGGCGGCGCTGAAGGGCGCGATCACGATCGACCGCGGCCGCGTGCAGCAGAGCAACTTCCACGACTACGAGATGCTGCGCCTCGCCGACATGCCGCTGGTCGAGGTGCATATCGTGCCGAGCGACGCGGCGCCCGGCGGCGTGGGCGAGCCTGGCACACCGCCGATCGCGCCGGCGGTGTGCAACGCGATCTTCGCGCTCACGGGGAAACGGATCCGGAAGCTGCCGATCGGAACGGTGGCCTAGCCTCACCCCCACCCCCCCCCTCCACTCTCGTGGAGAGGGGGAACGAAGGGTGAGTCAATCGGTCAGGGCTTGAGCGTCGCCGTCAGGCCGGCGTGGTCGGAGGGCCAGATCGGATAGAGCGGCCCCGCGGTCCGGTCCGCCGGCACGGCGCCGAACCGGTCGATCTCGCCGGACAGGTCGCTCGAGCGGCGGCCGAGTCCCCGCGTGAAGACATAGTCAATCCGCTGCGTGAAGCGGGCGACCCGGTCCGACAGGTCCGGCAGGTGGCAGCAGGTCAGGCCCGGCGCCCGGTGGTGGAGCGCCGCCCAAACGTCGGTGAAGCCGGCGCCGGCGATCACCTGATGCATCTGCGACTCGGGGCTGTCGTTGAAGTCGCCCATCATCAAGACCCGATGGTCGGAGGCGACCGACGCCACGAGCTCGGTCATCTGGAGCGCGCGCAACCCGCCCAGCGATGCGCCGGCCAGATCGGCTTCGGCGTGCGTGCTCACGAACGTGTAGGGCTCGCCGCCGATCGTCACGCGCGCCCACACCCAGCCGCGTTTCAGCTCCACGCCCGGCGCGACCACACCCACGTTGGCCGTGAAGTTCTGGCCGCCCGACGAGGTGACTGCCACCCGGTCGGCGTCCACCAGCATCGCGTCGTAGTCCACCAGGCTGATCCCCGGCAGCGGCGCGGCGACGATGTTCTGCACTCGCGCGGCGACCTCGTAGTGGAGGCCCCGCTCGGCCAGCTTCGCCTGGAGAATCGCCAGGAAGTCGAGATGCACGACGACCGGCAGGCCGAGGCCGGTCAAGTCGATGTCGATCACCGACACCTCCTGCAGGCCCACGACGTGGGGCCGCTCACGCCCGATCTCACGCGCGATCGCCTCGGCGCGCGCCGGATAGTCGGTCTTGCCGAGCGTCTCGATCGCGAAGAGCAGCGCGGGCACGTCGTCCGTGGGGTCGGGTGAGGCGAGCGCCCCGATCACCGCGTCGACGTCCGCGCCGACGTAGAGATTCTGGGTCGTCGCGGTGATGGCGCGGCCACCTCGCTCGCCGCGCTCACCGCGGCGGGCGTTGAACTCGGGAACGGCTCCCGTAGGAGAGTGGTCGGTGCAGCCCGCGAGGGCGGCGGCGAGTAGGAGCGGGAACAGGCGGGGAGAGGTCATGGGAGGCTCCGGGGTTGATGGCCGATACGTTGCTTGCACGTACCACCCTTCCCGGAGCCCGTCAAGCCTGAGTCAAGCGGCCCTACTGCCGGCTGGCCAGCGCGCCCGCCCGGGCCCGCAGCGCCCTGTCGATGTCGGCCAGCGAGACGTCCGTCGGGATCGTCCAGTCCTGTTCCTGCCGGCTCGGCACGCGCACCGAGGCGATCTCACCGTCGGAGCCGAGCTCGACGACCGCAGTCGCGCCTTCCCCCGGACTGCGGCTCATCCTGATGACCAGCGTCCAGATG
>JBGPOM010000320.1:0-2637 GCA_041488075.1 Gemmatimonadota bacterium | reverse complement strand
ATCCGCCAGCACGTCACGGACTCGCTGAACGAAGCGAAGCCGGGGCCCGTCAGCGCCGGGCTCGTGGCGGACAGCGCCGACCAGATGGCCAGGGCGTTCGACATCCGCTACGGCGGCTTCGGGACGGCGCCCAAATTCCCGCACGCCGCCGCGTGTGAGTTCCTGCTGGCGCGTTGGCACGACACCAAGCTCGACTGGCAGCGCGAGGTCGTGGAGAAGACGCTCGCCGCCATGGCACGCGGCGGGATCCGCGACCACCTGGGCGGCGGATTCCACCGCTACGCCACCGACGAGCGCTGGATCGTGCCGCACTTCGAGAAGATGGCCTACGACAACTCCGAGCTGCTCCGGGCCTACCTCTCGGCCTACCAGGCGTTCGGCACGCCCCTGTTCCGCGAAGTGGCATCGGGAGTCGTGGATTGGGTGCTGGAGGTGTTGTCGGACGCGGAGCGCGGCGCGTTCTACACCTCCCAGGACGCGGACCTCGCTTTCGGTGACGACGGCGACTACTGGACGTGGACGCTGGAAGAAACAAAGGCGGAACTGAATGCGCGCGAATGCGCGGTCGTTTCGCGTGTGTTTGATATAGAGGATGTAGGGGAGATGCATCACAACCCCAAGAAGAACGTGCTCTGGTGGAAGCAGAACCCCGCAGGCGACGATGAATGGCCGATCCTGCGCGCTGCTCTCGCGAGGCTCAAGGCCGCCCGTGACCGCCGTAGGGCGCCATTCGTGGACCGAGCCGCCTACGTCAACTGGAACGCGATGATGGCCACCGCGTTCCTCCAGGCGGGCGCGGTGCTCGACCGGCCGGAATGCAACGCACTCGCGCTGAAAGTGCTGGAGCGAGTTTGGGACCGGGCGTGGGACGTGGGGCGTGGGATGTCACACGTCCTCGGTCGCGATGAGCCGCGCGGCATGCTCGACGACAACGTGCAGGCGGCCGCGGCGTTCCTCGACGCCTACGAAGCGACCGGCACCGCTCAGTGGCTCGAGCGCGCGACCCGCGTCATGACGTACTGCGCCGCCGCCCATTGGGACGACTCGGCCGGGGGATATTTCGACGTCGCTAAGGGTCGTGCCGGCGCCGCCTACCTCGGCACGCGGGCCAAGCCCGTTCAGGACGCGCCGACGCCCTCCCCGAACGGCGTGGCCGCGCTCGTCCTCGCGCGCCTCTGGGCCATCACCGACAAGGCCGAGTGGCGCACACTGCTCGATCGTCAACTGGGCGCATTCGCGGGGGCGGCACCGGAGCTGTCGCTCCACGGCGCCACACTGCTCCGCGCCGCCGACTGGGCCGTCCATCCGGTGACCCGCATCGAGGTGGCCGGTCCGGCAGGCCCGGCGGGTGAAGCACCGGCGTGCGCCATGCATCTCCTGGCGCTCCAGACCTATCGCCCGCGCAAGATCGTAGTTCGGAAGATCGCCGGCGCGCCCGGCGCCACGGTCTGCGTGGGCACGAGCTGTTCACTCCCCGTCACCGCCCCCGCCGCGCTCGCCGAGCTGCTCGCGTGAACACCCGTGTACTGGGACGGACGGGCCTCGATGTCGGCGAGATCGGCTTCGGCGGGTGGGCGATCGGCGGCAACGCCTTCGGCAACTCCTATGGCCCGACCGACGACGCCGAGTCGAAACGCGCCGTGCGGCGCGCCTACGACCTGGGCTGCACGCTGTTCGACACCGCCGACGTATACGGACACGGCCACTCCGAGGAGATACTCGGCGAGGCGCTCCAGGGGGTGCGCGACAAGGTGATCGTGGCGACCAAGGTGGGCGGCAACTTCTACAACCGCGACGTCCACCCCCTGCTGCGCGAGCGGATCGCTCAGGCGGTCGGCCGGCCGCTCGACGAGGTCGACGTCGACGCGACGCTCCCCGTCACCCACGACGTGAACTTCACGGCGGGATACGTGCGCTTCGCCGTGGAACGCTCCCTGGGGCGGCTGCGGACCGATCACATCGACCTCCTGCAGCTGCACAACCCGCCGATCAACTTGATCTCCACGATGGAGACCTACGAGGTGCTGGAGCAGCTCAAGCGGGAGGGGCTGATCCGGTTCTACGGCGTGTCGGTGCACCCGCCCGAGGAAGGGATCGCAGCCGTCAACGCGACGATGCCCGACACGGTGCAAATTGTGTATAACCTGGCGCGCCGGGAGGCCGAGGACGCATTTTTCCAGGCCGCGCGCGCCGCCAACCTCGGCGTCATCGCCCGGGAGCCGCTCGCCAACGGGTTCCTGGCCGGGAAGTACGCCCCGGACAGCACGTGGGAGCGCGGCGACATCCGGGCCCGCATGCCCCGGCCCTACGTCGCGCAGCTCACCGCGCTGGGCCAGCGGGTCAAGGAGCTGGCCGAGAAATCGGGGCTCACAGCCGCCCAGCTGGCGCTCAAGTTCGTGCTCGACCGCACCGAGATCGCCTGCGCGATCGTCGGGATGAAGACCGTGCAGCAGGTGGACGACAACCTCAACGCGGGGACGTAGATGCCGAACAAGAAGGCCGTACTCGAGACCGTGAAGGGGACCATCGAGGTCGAGCTGTTCGCCGACGAGGTCCCCGGCACGGTGGCCAATTTCGAAAAGCTCGCGAACGCCAGCTTCTACGACGGGACTAAGTTCCATCGCGTCATCCCGAACT
>JBGPOM010000319.1:0-2678 GCA_041488075.1 Gemmatimonadota bacterium | reverse complement strand
GACGGTCCTGGGCGTCGACCCGGGCACCGCGGTCCCCGGCTACGGGGTGATCGAAACGGGGAACGGCGCATCGGGGCTGGGCCGGCTCGTCGAGTGCGGCGTGATCACTTTCGCGATGCGCAGCTCCCTCCCGCGCCGGCTGCACGAGCTGCACGACGGCATCGTCGAGCTCATCAAGCGGCACCGGCCCACGGCGCTCGCCCTGGAGGACGCCTTCTATCATAAGAACGTCCGCACCACCCTCGTGCTGGGCCACGCCCGGGGGGTGGTGCTGCTCGCCGCCCAGCAGGCGGGGCTCGACATCGCCGAGTATCCCCCCGCCACCATCAAGAAGACGGTGGTCGGCGCGGGCGGCGCGGCCAAAGGGCAGGTCGCCGCGATGGTGATGCGCCTGCTGCGCCTACGCCACGCCCCGCAGCCCGCCGACGCTGCCGACGGCGTGGCGGTGGCCCTGACCTACATCATCCGCTCGTGATCGCCTACGTGCGCGGCCGCCTCACCGCCAAGTCCGCCGACCGTGTCGTGGTGGAAACGGCGGGTGGGGTCGGCTACGAGGTGACCGTCCCGCTCGGCGTGATGGAGCGTCTGCCGGGTGCGGGCGCGGAGGTGACGCTCGCCACGGAGCTGGTCGTGCGGGAGGACGGCTGGTCACTCTACGGCTTCCTCGACGAGGGGGAGCGGCGCTTCTTCCAGCGGCTCACGAGCGTCAGCGGCGTCGGCCCGAAGCTGGCGGTCGCGGTGATGTCGGCGCTGGGCGTGGAGCGCGGAGCCCGGGCGGTGCGGGAGAAGAACATCGCGCTGCTCTCGTCGGTGAGCGGCATCGGCAAGAAGACCGCCGAGCGGCTCGCGCTTGAACTGGGTGACAAGGTCGACGAGTTTGTGGACGGCGGGGCGGGCGGCGCGGGCGGAGGCGGCGGCGCGCCGCCGCTCGCGACGGGCGCAGAGGCCGCGCTGAAGGCGCTCGAGCGCCTCGGGTACAGCACCGCCGAAGCCGACCAGGCCCTGCGCCAGGTGCTGACAGGGAACGGAGGGGGAGGGGGGGGGCTCACCGGGGAGACGGAGGCGCTGGTGCGCCGCGCGCTGCAGGTGCTCACGACCAAATGAGGCCCGAGAGGATGGCGACCATCACCGCCGAATGGATCTGCACGCGCTGCGGCTCGACGAATCGCCGCCTGGTACCCGCGAGCGCGACGCGCGCCGACGACCGCTGCGTCAGCTGCCACGCCCCGCACGCCATCGAGGCCGACGCGCGCCCGGTGCGGTGGCGGGCGCAGCCCAAGGGCAAATAGCGGGTGGCCCGCGCCGAGATCACCACGCCCGACGCGCTGCCCGACGAGCGGCTCACCGATGCCGCGCTGCGCCCGTCCCGCCTGGATGAGTTCGTCGGCCAGGCCAAGGTCAAGGAATCCCTCCAGATCGCCATCGACGCGGCGAAGCACCGCAAGGAGCCGCTCGACCACACGCTGTTCTTCGGACCCCCGGGGCTGGGCAAGACGACGCTCGCGCTCCTCATGGCGAAGGAAATGGGCGTCGACATCCGCACCACCTCCGGCCCCGTGCTCGAGCGGCCGGGGGACCTGGTGGGGATGCTCACCGGGCTCAAAGCCGGAGACATCCTCTTCATCGACGAGGTGCACCGCCTGCGGCCGGCGCTCGAGGAGTTCCTCTACCCCGCGATGGAGGAGTATCACGTGGACGTGCGCATCGCCGACGGCCCGCACGCCCAGACGATTCCGATGCAGCTCGAGCGCTTCACCCTGATCGGCGCGACGACCCGCTTCGGTCTGCTGACGCCCCCGATGCGCGCCCGCTTCGGCCTCGTCGAGCGGCTGCACTATTACCCCCCCGCCGACCTGGTGCAGATCATCACCCGCTCGGCGAGGATCCTGGGGGTCCCCGCGGATGCCGCGGGCGTCGCCGAGATCGCGCGCCGCAGCCGCGGCACGCCGCGCGTCGCGAACCGCCTGCTGAAGCGCGTGCGCGACTACGCCCAGGTCCGCGCCGCCGGCAAGATCACCGTCGCCGTCGCCGTGGAGGCGCTCAAGCGGCTCGACGTGGACGAGTTCGGGCTCGACGACATGGACGCGCGCATCCTGAAGACGATCATCGAGATGTTCGAGGGCGGCCCCGTCGGGGTGCAGACGATCGCCGCCGCCGTGGGCGAGGACCCCGGCACGCTCGAGGAGGTGTACGAGCCGTTCCTGATGCAGCAGGGATTCCTCGCCCGCACGCCGCGCGGCCGCTGCGCCACCAGCACCGCCTACCGCCACTTCGGCTTCACGCCGCCCAAGAGCGCGGAGCAACCGACGATCTTCGACGCGTGACGCGCGTCTTTCACGCCGGCGATTTCGACTACGACCTGCCCGCCGACCGCATCGCCCAGGAGCCCCTCGAAGGGCGTGCGGCGAGCCGGTTACTCGTACTCGACCGCACCACGGGGGGGGGGGCGATCACGCACCGGACCTTCCAAGACGTCGCCGAGCTCATCCCGCCGGGCGACGTACTGGTGCTGAATACCTCACGCGTCATTCCCGCCCGGCTTCACGGGAGGCGGGAGGCGGGAGGTCCAGCGGAGATTCTCGTGGTGCGCGAGCTGCCTGACGGCACTTGGCTCGCCATGGCGCATCCGGGCGGCAAGCTCAAGCCCGGCCGGCGCGTGACGTTCGGCGACGACAGCG
>JBGPOM010000318.1:0-2680 GCA_041488075.1 Gemmatimonadota bacterium | reverse complement strand
GAACTTGTCGCGGTACATCATCGCGAGCCGCACCGCCGCGAGGCAGGCCTCGGGATCGTCGGCGTTCACATGGATGATCGGTGCGTCGAAACCCTTGGCGAGGTCACTCGAGTAGTCGGTCGATCGGCCGTCCTTGGGGTCGGTGGTGAACCCGACCTGATTGTTCGCAATCAGGTGGATCGTGCCGCCGGTGGTGTAGCCGCGCAGCCGCGCCAGGTTGAACGTCTCGGCCACGACGCCCTGCCCGGCGAACGCGGCATCGCCGTGGACCAGCACGGGCACGGAAATGCTGCCGTCGTGGTGCGCCTCGGCGCCGCGCCGCGTCGTCTGAGCGGCCCGCGCCCGGCCCTCGATCACGGGGTTCACCGCCTCGAGATGGCTCGGGTTCGGGGCGAGCATCACCGTCACGGCCCTTCCGCCGGAGGTCTGGTACACGCCTTCGGCGCCGTGGTGGTACTTCACGTCGCCCGTGCCGCCTTCCGGCGTGAGCGTCTCCTCGACGTGGCGTCCGCCCTCGAATTCCGCGAAGATCGTCTCGTAGGGAAGGTTGACGACGTGGGCGAGAACGTTGAGCCGCCCGCGATGCGCCATGCCGATCACCGCCGACCGCGCCCCGCTCGCGCCTGCGAGCTCCACGGTGAGATCGAGCATCGGGACGGTCACGTCGAGTCCCTCGATCGAGAAGCGCTTCTGGCCGAGATAGGCCTTGTGGAGAAAGCGCTCGAGCGTGTCCACCGCGGTCAGGCGCGCGAGCAGCTGCTTCTTCTCTTCCACCGTCAGCGGCTTGCGATGCTCGCCCGACTCGATCACCTGGCGCAGCCACACCCGCTCCTGGTGGCTGCCGATATGCTCCACCTCGTACGCCATCGTGCCGCAGTAGGTCGCGCGGAGGTGGGGCAGGGCCTCGGCCAGCGTGCGGCCGGGGACGTAGATGCGCAGCACCTCGGCCGGGATGCGCGCCAGGATCTCCGGCGTCAGGCCGAGCGGCACGGGGTCGAGCGCCGGATCGCCGAGGGGCTCGGCGCCGAGCGGGTCGAGCCGCGCCGCGAGGTGGCCGAAGTTGCGATGGGCGCGGACGAGGGCGTAGGCGGGGGTGAAGAACTTCAGATCCTCCCCGCCCAACCCCGCCCCGGGACGTGGGACGTTGGGCGTGGGAGGTTCCGAAACGCCCAACGCCCCACGTCCTACGCCCACACTCTCCGCCACTCCTTCATAGAACCGTTCCTCCCCTTGCAGCAGGGAATCGAGCTTGCGGAGGAACATCCCCGACTCCGCCCCCTGGATGATGCGGTGGTCGTAGGTGCTCGTGATCGTCATGACCTTGGCGCCCCCCCCCGAAGAGTCGCGGATCGCGCCCGTCGCGATGATCGAGCCCTGGCCTTTCATGAGACGCGGCACGGAGGCGACGGTGCCGATCGTTCCAGGGTTTGTCAGGGTGATCGTCGCGCCCGCGAAGTCGTCGGGGAGGAGCTTGTTCGTGCGTGCCTGCTCGACCAGCGCCTCGTAGGTCGCGTGGAAGGCGGCGAAGTCCATTGCTTCGGCGTGCTTGATGACGGGCACGACGAGGCCGCGGCTGCCGTCCTTACGCTCGACGTCCACGGCGAGGCCGAGGCTCACCCCCGCAGGCGTCAGCCGGTGCGGCTTGCCGTCGATCTCCTGGAAGGCGTGGGTCATCACGGGGAACTGCCTGGCCGCCTGGACGATCGCGTAGCCGATCAGGTGCGTGAATGAGATCTTCTTGCCGCTCGCGGCCAGCTGGGCGTTGAGGGCCTTGCGCCGGGCATCGAGGGTTAGGGCGGCGATGTCGCGGAACGAGGTGGCGGTGGGGACGGAGAGGGAGTCCGTCATGTTCGCCACCAACCGCGCTGCGGGGCCGGTGATGGGGGTGGCACCGGGAACCGGGAGAGGGGAGATGGGAGATGGACTCGCCGGTGCGACGGCAGGTACCTCTCCCTTCTCCCTTCTCCCAAGAACCTCGGAGCGGTCGGTGGGAATCACGGGGAGTTCCGCGAGCTTGCCGTTATCGAACAGCAGGCGCCACTCTTCGGGGACGGAGGCGGAATCGCGCAGGTACTGCTCGTACATGACCTGCACGAACGCGGCGTTATGGGTGCCGAAGACGAACTCGCTCACGACGTGCAATCTAACCGGGCGTCTAGGCCCGGCGAAGGCTATCTTCTCGGGCGCTATGGCTTTCCTTGCGTTGCTTCTCGTCGCCGTCCAAACGCCCGATACTGAGCTCTCGGCCCGTATCGCGGCTCGGATCGCCGCCGCACCGGCTCGTGCCGTGGGCGTCTATTTCCGGGACCTAACGACGGCGGATTCGGTTCTGGTCGGCGCGCACCTGCGCTTTCACGCCGCCAGCACGATGAAGGTCCCGGTGATGATCCAACTCTACCGTGACCGCGACGCGGGACGGTTGTCGCTGGACGATTCGATCCCCGTCACGAACACTTTCCGGTCGATCGTGGACAGCTCGACCTACCAGCTCGACAAGTCGGACGACTCGGACTCGTCGCTATACGCGCGGCTGGGGGGGAAGGCGTCGATCCGCGAGCTGGTCGAGTTGATGGAGACGGTGTCCAGCAACCTGGCGACGAACCTGCTGATTGCCCGGGTGGGCGCGCCGCGCGCCCACGCCGCGGCGCACGAGCTTGGCGCCGACTCGATCGTCGTGCTG
>JBGPOM010000317.1:0-2705 GCA_041488075.1 Gemmatimonadota bacterium | reverse complement strand
CGTGTAGGCGAGCCGTCTGAAGTGCTCGGCGATCCGCTCGTTGCCGGCGGTGAGCAGGTTGGGGTCGCGCGTCACCCAGAACCGCTCGAAGAACCGGCGCCGCTCGCCCGGCGGGAGCGCGTCCTGCGCGCGGACCTCCGCCGGACTCGCAATCATCCAGACAGCGGCCCACATCGCGCCGGTCGAATCGAGGTCGGCGTACGCGAGCGCCGAATCGTACCAGGCGTACCCCGCGGAATCGCGTCCCGCGTCGAAGCCGGCCTCAGCGCGGACCAGGTACGCGGGCACGCGCGGGCCCCCCCCCCGGCGCCGCAACACCTCCGCGGCCAACGAGTCGGCTCGCTGCGGCTCTTCGAGCGCGATCGCCAGCTCGGCGCGCCGCTCCATCGCGACCATATCGTCCCGGTGTCGGGCCAGAGCACGGTCCGCGCGGCGCCAGATCTTGGGATTGCGGTACACCGTCTCGAAGCGCTCCCACACATCTTGATAATCAGGCGTGAGTGCGAGGATCCGGAGGATCGCTTCCCGCGCCAGCACGTCCCCCTCGTCGCTCCCCAGGTAGAACCCCACCTTCATCTGCCAGTAGAGCGGCTCGGGGTTCGTGGGCACGAGGCGGGCGGCGGAGCGGAAGGCGTCGAGGGCGGCGTACCGCCCGATCACGGGGCGCGCGAACTGCGCGCGGCCCACCGCGAGGAGCGACTCCGCGCGCGCCGTCGCGGTGTCTTGCAGGGCACCCCCACCCCACAGAGCGGCCAGCAGCAGCGCCAACATGGCTCTTAGGGTTTGGTTCGCATTTGCCGGCTCATCTCGGCGAGAAACTTCCGTTCGGCGGGCGTCAGGCTCTCGATGCCGCTCGCGGAAATCTTGTCCAGCACCCGGTCGATTTCGGCGTGCGCTCGGTCGTCCCGCGCCGGGCGCGGCTTCGGTTGCGGCGCGCTCCCACCCCGCGCGACGCCCCCGCCCCCGCGGGGCGCGGGCGTCACCAGCACACTCGGCTCGGACACCCGGCGCAGGTGACGCTCCGCCCGCCCCAGGCGCCAATCCTGAGCCTTGAGGTACAGGAAGCCGGCCGCGACGCCGCCCAGGTGGGCGAGGTGCGCTACGCCGTCGCTCCCGTTGAACGGCGGCAGCGCGAGCACGAGTGAGATCGCGACGGCGAAGGTCACGAGCCACTTCGCGGCAATCGGCACCGGGAAGGGGAATACATAGATCGGGGCGTCGGGCCAATACCAGGCGAACGCGAGGATTAGGCCGTAGATCGCGCCCGACGCGCCCACGATCGGCCCTCGGATCGGGACGAGCTGAATCAAGAGGAACGAGAGCGCGGCACCGCCCAGTCCGCAGAGCAGGTAGAACCAAATGAACGTGCGGCTGCCAAGCCGGTCCTCGACCGGCCCCCCGAACATGAACAGCGCCAGCAGGTTGAACGCGAGGTGCAGCGGTCCCGCGTGCAGGAACATGTAGGTGAGGAACGTCCACGGCCGCTCCAGCGCGAGCAACGGCTGGAACCCGAACGCCGCCAGGAAGCGCGGCGAGGTGAACAGCGTCACCTGGAGCAGGAAGACGAGGAGATTGGCGACGAGAAGGCGTCGCACCCAGGGAGTCAAACCGTACATTCGCTGCGGGCCCATCAAGTCCTCGGCGTCTTGGCGACTGTGCGTCTCTAGTTATGCCCTCGCGCGGCCTTGTTGTTCCGGGCCAGCTTGCAGATCCGTTCGCACAACTCCGGAAACGCGATTCCGGCCGCCTGCGCGGCCTGCGGAAAGAGGCTGGTGCGCGTCATCCCGGGGAGGGAATTCGCTTCCAGGCAGAAGATGTCTCCGTCCGGGCTCACGCGGAAGTCGATGCGCGAGTAACCGCCGAGCTTCAGCGCCCGGTGGCACATCAAGGCGTACTCCTGCAACTGCCGGGCGAGCTTCGTCGCGATCTTGGCGGGAAAGGTCTCCTCCGACATCCCGGGCGTATACTTCGACTCGTAGTCGAACAGTTCGTGCTTGGGGACGATCTCCCCGACCGGGAGCGGCACGTCGCCGAGCACCCCCACCGTCAGCTCCCGGCCCGGAATGAACTGCTCGACCATCACCTCATCGTCGTAGCGGGCCGCGAGCTGCAGCGCCGCGGCGAGGTCCTGCGCCTTCCGGACCAGCGTCAGCCCCACCGACGATCCCTGCTTCGAGGGCTTCACGATCACCGGCCAACCCAGACCCGTCTTCACGTCCTCGGGGGCGACCGGAGTCATGAACCATGCGGGAACCGGGACCCCGGCGGCGCGGAACAGCCGTTTCGAGAGATCCTTGTCCATCGCGAGCGCGCTCGCGAGCTGACCGCTCCCCGTGTAGGGCACGCCGATGACGTCGAGGATCGCCTGCAGCGTGCCACCCTCCCCCGTGCCGCCGTGCAGGGCGCGGAACACGGCGTCCGAGCCGCGCACGACCGCGCGCTCGGCCAAGCCCTCCGAGAGCACCTTGCGCTCCTGCTCGTCGAGCTCTTCCACGGAGGGCGGCGCGCTGCCCACGGCGCCGCGGAGTACCTTCGCCTCCTCCGCTTCATCGAGGAGTCCGGTGCAGGTGTCCACGACGTGGACGTCGTGATCGCGGCTGCGCAGCGCCGCGACGATCTGGGCGGCGCTGGCGAAGGCCACGGCGCGCTCCGCGGTGGCCCCGCCCGTGAGGACGGTGACGCGCATCAGCGGATGCCCGCGAGCT
>JBGPOM010000316.1:0-2721 GCA_041488075.1 Gemmatimonadota bacterium | reverse complement strand
TCGGTTACCGCCCCGTCGCCCCCCGAGAACCTCACCCCAACCAACCCGCTGCCCATCCACCACGCGCTTCCGACCGACCAGCTGAAGGCGACCTGCGCCGTGGACGCGGCCCCCGAACGCCGCTCCGCCTGGCTCGGAGCAGGCCGTGCAGAAGAACTGCCCCCGGTCCGCTCCACCGCAATCGAGGGTGAACCAGACCTGCTCCGTCGTTTGGCGCGGCTCGACGCCGAGCAGAAATTCGCTGGGGAGGAAGTGCCGGCCGCCCTCGTTCAGCAGCACCGAGTTGATCCCGTAGCGGTGGGGGAAGTTCATGCCCGCGGCGATGAAGATGTCGTCCCAGCCGTCGGCGTTGAGGTCGTCCACGCTCGGTCCCCAGGGCCAGTACGTCTCGACTCCGACTGAGTCGGAGACCTCCGCGAACCGGCCGCCGCCCCGGTTCGCGAACAGCGCGTTCCCGAAGATGAAGCGGCTCTTCCCCGTCGGGAAGAAATCGGCGGGCGCCGGGGTGGAGTCGGCCTTCCGGCGCTCCGCCGCCCAGTCACCCGGAGGAATGTGGACCCACATATCCGAGTGCATGTCGGTGACGAAGAGGTCGAGCCGGCCGTCTCCGTCGAAGTCGAACACCTTCACCCCCATCGCGCCCCAGGGGGTCTTGGGGAAATACTCGCGTGTCGCGTCGCGAAAGCGTTTCCCGCCCTCGTTGAGCCAGAGGTGATTCTCGCCCTGCATGTTCAGGATGTAGAGGTCGGGAAAGCCGTCGTCGTTCACGTCGATCACACCGGCGTCGCCGCTCCAACTCAGGTCCCGGAGCCCGACTTGGCGCGTGACGTCCTTGAACCGGTTCCCGCCCAGGTTGCGGTACAGGATGCTGGCTTCCGCACGCTCCGGGTGCGTGTGGCCGTGGAAAGCGTCGGGCAGTCCCACGTAGTAGCCACCGGGCTCAATCGCGTCCCCGGTGTAGACGCCCACGTTGGTCACGAAGAGGTCGAGCAGTCCATCGCCGTCATAGTCGAAGAACACCGCGCCGGACGAATGGCCGACGTACCCCACCCCCGCCAGCGCGGTGATGTCGCGGAACTTGCCGCCGCCGATGTTCTTGAAGAGCCGGTTGCCGTGGCGCACGGTCGTCAGAAAGAGATCGGGCAGCCCGTCGCCATTGATGTCGGCGAACGCGCACGCCACCGCAATGGCGTCTGGCATGCGGAGACCCGCCGCGTCGGTGATGTTCGCGAACCGGCCGCCGCCCAAGTTCTTCCACAGCTCGTTGCTGCCGAGCTGGGTGGCGAAGTACAGGTCGGGCAGACCGTCGCCATCGACGTCGGCGGCGCACAATCCCGTCCCATGATCGTAGTGGGCCTTCTTGTAGAACTTGCCCGCGTCGTCGACGATCCGGTTCTCGAACGTGACGCCGCTCGCCTCGAGCCGATCGGCGAACCGGAAGTCGTGAAACGCCGACGACCGCGCGGCCAGCTCGGTTTCCTGTTGGGCGCGCTCGAGCAGCCACGCTGGCGCCCCGGTGGGGGGCCGTTCACCGCCGTTGGAACGGCACGAACCGAGAACGCAGAGCCCCGAGATTACGAGCCAACCGGGCGGCGCGAACGGGGGTCGTACCATGCCACTGAACGTAGTGCGAATCCGGCGCGGAGAGATAGCGGTCTGCACCCGCCTCCGGCCGTCCCTTGCGAGCCCGTCGACTTCGGCATATTTTCGGGCCCTGTCTGAAGCCGGCGGTGCGCCAACGGAGGGCACAGGATTCGAACCTGTAAGGGCTTTCGCCCGCC
The DNA here is from genome assembly GCA_041488075.1 of Gemmatimonadota bacterium. Classification (GTDB taxonomy): domain Bacteria; phylum Gemmatimonadota; class Gemmatimonadetes; order Gemmatimonadales; family GWC2-71-9; genus 20CM-2-65-7. The sequence continues at coordinate 940 of JBGPOM010000316.1, read as the reverse complement.
GGTTTTCAAGACCGGTGCCATACCATTCGGCCAGCCCTCCCGGACAGGATTCTAACCTAGTGTCGAATCCCGAGGGACGGAACCGTCGTGTTAGTGTGCCTGTTACGTTCAAGTCGCGTCGGAACGTTCGCCTCCCGGGGCGCGTAGGACTGACGACGACCCGCCGGTTTGTTGTTGAGCCCCAACACGAGACGCGCCTATGAAGCTCTCCGAGGTTTCCATCCGCCGCCCCGTCCTCGCCAGCATGTTCTCGGCCGCGCTGGTGCTCTTCGGGGCCATCGGCTACAACCGGCTCTCGGTGCGCGAGCTGCCCGACATCGATCCGCCGGTGATCTCGGTGACAACCGTGCTCCCCGGCGCGAACGCGCAGGTGGTGGAGACCGCCGTCACCGACGTGCTCGAAGAGGAGCTGTCCACGATTCAGGGCCTTCGTACCCTGAGCAGCGCGTCGGCGGAACAAACGAGCAACATCACGCTCGAGTTCACGCTAGACCGGCCGGTGGAGGTCGCGGCGCAGGACGTGCGCGACAAGGTGTCGCGCGTGCGGGGCCGCCTGCCGGTGGACGTGCTCGAGCCGGTGATCGCGAAGCAGTCGGCCGACGCGCAGCCATTCTTCTGGCTTGCGCTCTCCAGCGACAATTACGACCTGATGCAGCTGTCCGACATCGCGGACCGGCTCGTCAAGGCGCGACTCCAGAGCCTGCCGGGCGTCGGCAGCGCCCAGATCTTCGGTGAGCGTCGCTACTCGATGCGCGTTTGGGTGCGGCCCGGGGCGCTGTCGGCGCGCGGCCTCACGGTGCAGGACGTCGAGGGCTCGATCGTCTCGCGCAACGTCGAAATCCCCGCCGGCCGGATCGAATCCACCCGGCGCGAGTTCTCCGTGCGCTCGCTGGGCGAGCTCAAGACGCCTCAGGAATTCGGCGAAATGGTGGTGGCGAGC
>JBGPOM010000315.1:0-2732 GCA_041488075.1 Gemmatimonadota bacterium | reverse complement strand
GACGTAGGGATGCTCGTAATCGAGCCAGTAGCCGATACGGTCGGAGAGCGCTTCCCAGTCCGCCTTGTAGGTGAACACGTTCTCCCGGCACAGCCGGTTGAACTTGGCGATGCCGTACGCCTCGATCTCGCGCTTGCCGTTGATCTTGAGCTGCTTCTCGACCTCGATCTCGACCGGCAAGCCGTGCGTGTCCCACCCCGCGATGCGGGTCACGCCCTGCCCCAGCATCGTGTGGTAGCGGCACACCAGATCCTTGATGGTGCGCGAGACGACGTGATGGATCCCCGGGCGGCCGTTGGCGGTGGGCGGGCCCTCGAAGAACACGAACGGTGGGCCGTAGCGGGTCGCCTCGGTGACGCGCGCGAACAGCCGCTCGCGCTTCCAGGTCGCGAGCAGCTGCTTCTCCAGCGCGTCGACCGCCTGGCTGGGAGCGACCGGCGCGGGGGGGGGGGACGGCGTCAGGCGATGCGCTCCAGCACGCCGCGCACCACGGCGCCGAGCCGCGGCTCGGCTTCACGCGCCACGGCGATGATCTTCTCGACCGACGTGGGCTCGAGCGCGTCGGGGAGGCACTGGTCGGTGATGATGGACAAGCCCAGCACCCGCATCCCCTGGTGCACGGCGACGATCACCTCGGGCACGGTGCTCATCCCCACGAGGTCCGCCCCGACGGCGCGCAGCATGCGGTATTCCGCGCGCGTCTCGAGGTTCGGCCCCGGCACGGCGACGTAGACTCCCTCGCGCAGCGGAATCTTCAGGTCGAGCGCCACCGCGCGGGCGAGCGCGCGCAGCGCCGGGTCGTAGGCCGCCGACATGTCGGGAAAGCGCGGGCCGTCGGCGTCGTCGTTCGGCCCGACGAGCGGATTGTCGCCCAGCAGGTTGATGTGGTCGGAGAGGAGCACCAGGTCCCCGGTGGCCCACAGCGGGTGCATCCCGCCCGAGACGTTCGACACGATGAGGGTGCGCGCGCCGAGCGCCTTCAGCACCCGCACGGGGAAGCCGATCTGCTGGAGGGTGTAGCCCTCGTAGCGATGGAAGCGGCCCTGCATCAGGGCCACGCGCCGGCCCGCGAGGGTGCCGAGCAGCAGCCGGCCGGCGTGCGTCTCCACGGTCGAGAGCGGGAAGCCCGGGATGTCCCCGTAGGGAATCCGCGCCTCGGCCTGCACCGCGTCGGCCAGGGCCCCGAGCCCCGTCCCGAGGATCACCGCGACCTCGGGAACGAACGGCGTCCGCGCTCGGATGGCGCGAACCGCCTCAGCGACCGTCGTCACCCGCGCTGTCCGTCGAGCGCGCGCAACTCCGCGATCTGCCGCTCCAGCAGCGCGCGGAACCCGCCGAGGTACGCCTGGAACTGGCGCTCCGCCTCCGCGATGCGCACCTGCACCACGCCCTCGGCGTTCTTGGCCTCATCCAGCAGCCGCTTCGCCTCCGCTTCGGCCTCGCGCACGATCACCTGCGCCTCGCGCTCGGCGGCGGCCCGCGTCTCCTGGCGCAACTGCTGCGCCGCAACCAGCGCCTCGTTCATCGCCCGCTCGCGCTCGCGGAACACGCGCAGCTGTTCGGTCAGCGCCGCCAGGCGCTCCTCGAGCACCGACCGCTCCCGGATCACCCGCTCGAGCGCGTCGGCGACGCGTATCTGAAAGTCCTCGACGCCGAGCGTTTCGTAGCCGCGCAGACTCTTGCGGAACTCCTGTCTGCGGATATCCAGCGGCGTGAGATCGAAGGCGTCGTCGCTCATGGCGTCGTCTCCTGCTCCCTCGGGCCGAACAGGACGGTACCCAACCGGATCACCGTTGCTCCCTCCGCGACCGCTGTAGCGTAGTCGGCGGACATCCCCATCGAGAGGGTCGGCAGCCATAGCCCTTCCTCCTTTATCGTATCCCGCAGGGCGCGCAGGTCCCGGAACGTCCGGCGCTGCACGTCCTCGTCATCCGTGAATGGGGCCAGCGTCATCAGCCCTTCCAGCCGGAGCGATTCGAGCGCGGCGATCTGCCGTGCCAGCCGCGGCGCGTCCTCCGGCGCGCACCCGCTCTTCTGCGCTTCGCGGGCCACGTTCACCTGCAGCAGCACCCGGACCGGCGTCACTCGGGCCCGCCGGTTCAGCTCCTCGGCGAGATCCAGGGCGTCGAGCGAGTGGACCAGTGCGAAGCGGCCGGGTACGAGCTTGGCCTTGTTGCGCTGCAGGTGCCCGATCAGGTGCCAGCGGACCGGCGCACCGGCGGTGGCGACGCGGTCCATCTTGTCGAGCGCCTCCTGCACGCGGTTCTCACCGATATCGGCGAGCCCCGCCGCGAGCGCCGCCGCGACCGCATCGGCGCCGAACCCCTTGGTCACCGCGACGATGGTAACGGGGTGCGTCCAGCCGCCGGCGGCCTGGCGCCGCGCGATCTCGGCCCTCACCTGGGCCAACCGCTCCGGGAGGGCCGCAAAACTCATGGCCGAAGAATATACTCGCGCGCCGACCTAGCGGCGGAAGAGGCGCTGGACGCCTTCGGTTTCGACCCGCCGGATGATGTCCGCCAGGGGCGGGCTGGGGTTCAGGTGGTAGGCGCGGCGCAGGTAGCCCAGGGTCCCCGCCTGGTCGCCCCGCACGGCGGCGGCGTTCCCGAGCTCGAGCAGCGGGATCGACAGCGACGTCGCGACCTGGCGCGCGGCGGGATCCAGGTCCAGCGAGTCGGCCGCGAACAGACCGCCGTACAAGAAGACCGAATCGGCGAGCAGCGCGGTGCGCG
>JBGPOM010000314.1:0-2750 GCA_041488075.1 Gemmatimonadota bacterium | reverse complement strand
TAGCGCTGGTGGAAGACCGCGATCGCCGTTTCGAACAGGGGCGAGCGCAGATCGGGATAAAACGCGGGGAGCTCGGTCCCCGTCAGCAGCGCCTTGTAGACGACCGTGCGGCAGGAGAGGGAGCAGACGTACAGGGGCGCGACGCCCTCCTGCTCAGCGCGGCGCTCGATCACGCGGCGGGCGAGGTAGAGGCGGCGTTCCCAGGCCTCCTCATCTCCGCTCCAATTGGGGGGCGCCTCGACGAAGACCTGGCGCACCGTCGGACAACTGGCGCGCGCGAGTGGTCCGAGGGCAGCCTGGTCCAGCGGCACGTCCCGCCAGCGGATCACGGGCCCCCCCAGCTCCTGGAGCGCGCCTTCGATCAGCACGATGGCCTGGTCGAGCGCAGGGCCCGCCTGAGGCAGGAAGAACATGCCCATGGCAAAGGGCAGGGCCGGCTCTGCGGCGGCGAAGAGCCGGCGCGGGATCTGGGTGAGCACTCCCGCGCCGTCGCCCGAGTGGTCGTTCGAGGCGGCGCCCCGGTGGGCGAGGCGGGCGACGGCGGTCAGCGCCATGTCTAGCACGGCGTGAGACCGCTCGCCCGCGGCGTGCGCGACGAACCCGACTCCGCACGCGTCGTGCTCGCGCCAGGGGTCGAGCGACGCGAGCGGCGCACAACGGAAAGCCCGCTCTGTGCGGGGAGCGGGCTCGGGGGATCGGGTCTCAGGTTTCGACACGCTATCTCGCCCCGGCACTCCCAAGGGAGGCCGCCAGGTTATTAGCGGTCAGATTGATGCAATGTGCCGGCATGAGGGGCGCCTCGAACAGGGTCGTATTTCTATGCGCGCGACGTTATAAATATGCAATGTCGCGGCCGGCCGTCAAGCCCTAGGGGGGCAGCCGGAAGAACGCCATGGGGTTCTTGACCGAGTCGTGGATGGGCTCCGCCAGTCCGAGCTCTCGTTTCACGGCCACGAGCCGGTCGTAGGCATCGCGTCCCGAGCCGGGCGCCGCCGTGATGAACGGTACTCCCCGGCGCTCGAGCCACTCGAGCAGCACGGCGCTCTCGGGCATCGGAGCGAGAGCGCCACGGAAGATGTCGTGCGCGCCGACCACCGACCCGGGCGCGAGGCGCGGGAACAGGTTGTCCAGGTACCACCGCGCGAACTCGACCGTGTGGGCGGCGTCCAAGAACAGGAAGCCGATCCCCTGGGGCAGCTTATCCACGAAGTCCTGGATGTCCCCCTGCGTGAATCGCCAGCGCCCCTGGGCCAATGCGGGCGGGACGGTCCAGCGGCTGTAGTCGACGAGGTCGTAGGACTCCAGGCGGCCGGCACCGTTGTCCCGCAGTGCGTGGAGCAGCCACGTCGTGGACCATCCGTAGTACGGGGCGACCTCGAGGATCACGGCCGGCCGGAAGTGCCGCACCAGCAGGTAGGTGATCTCCGCCTCGATATCGTCGAACTTGGGCCGCAGGCGGCGCTTGTAGTGGGCCGGCAGATGGGCGCGACGGAGGGCCGCACTGGCCCAGCGGTAGGGAGCGAAACGCTCGAGCCGCGCGTCGCCGCGCTGCGCGTACAGCTGCCGTTGCGACGCGCGCACGGCGCCCAGGGCGGCGGCGTGCTCGCGGTAGAGCGCGGCGACGAGATCGAGCGTGAGGGGAGGGGGGGTCAGCCCGCCAGCACCGGTTCCAGCCCGGGGATCGGCTGCTTCGCCGGCTTCGGCGCGTCCGTCTTCGGCTGCTTGTAGCGGTATAGCTTGCCCGCGTAGTTGCGCAGCACGACCTCTTTGTCGGTGAGCTTCACGACGTATTCCGGCAGCAGCGGGATCTTGCCGCCGCCGCCCGGCGCGTCGATCACGAAGTGGGGCACCGCGAGCCCCGACGTCCAGCCGCGCAGCCCCTTGATGATCTCGAGCCCCTTCTCGATCGCCGTCCGGAAGTGCTCAGCGCCGGCAACCTGGTCGCACATATAGATGTAGTAGGGCCGCACCCGCGCGACGAGCAGTTTCTGCATCAGCTCCTTCATCACCTCGACGTCGTCGTTCACGCCCTTGAGGAGCACCGTCTGGCAGCCGAGGGGGATGCCGGCGTCCGCCAGCATGCCGAGGGCCTTGACCGCGGCCGGCGTCAGCTCGTCGGGGTGGTTGAAGTGCGTATTGATGTAGAACGGGTGGTACTTCTTGAGGATCGCGCACAGTTCGGGCGTGATCCGCTCGGGCAGGTGGCACGGCACCCGGCTCCCGATCCGCAGGACTTCGAGGTGCGGGATGGCGCGCAGCCGCCGGCAGATGTCGTCGATGCGCCGGTCGGAGAGGAGCAGCGGGTCGCCCCCCGACATGATGACGTCGCGGATCTCCTTGTGCTCCTCGAGGTAGCGGAACGCCGACTCGAGCTGCGACATCGGGATCTTCTCCGGGTCGCCCACCTTGCGGCGCCGCGTGCAGAAGCGGCAGTAAGACGCGCACACCGGCGACACCAGAAACAGGGCCCGGTCGGGATAACGGTGGGTGATGTTCGGGACGGGAGAGTGCTCGTCCTCGGCGAGTGAGTCCACCAGGCCGTCGTGAACGTCCAGCTCCTGAAGGTCGGGCACGTACTGGCGCCAGATCGGATCCCCGGGGGACTTGATGAGGTCCACCATGGCTGGAGAGATCCGGAACTCGAAGTTGACGGCGGCCTGACGCAGCCGCTCGAGGTCCGGCACGTGCTCGGCGCCGAACCTCTCCACGAGGGCGTCGAGAGACGCGAGGCTCTTCTTACGCAGTAGTTC
>JBGPOM010000313.1:0-2818 GCA_041488075.1 Gemmatimonadota bacterium | reverse complement strand
AGCTCCAGGGATACCTGGGTTGGGGTCTCGCGCGCGGCGCCGCCCTGCCGGTGACCAGCCCAGCCCTCAATCCCCTAGATGACTTCCAGCCGCGCCACCGCCAGCTGGTGGTCGGGCTCGGCGCCGGATGGTCGGCGCGGCCGGTGGACCTGCGGGCCGACTACCAGCGCGAGGTGGACCCCGGGGCGTACTACTTCGTGTCGGAGCGCGTCGGCGTGCAGGCGGCTCTCCGGCCGCTGGCCGGCGTGCGTCTGGCCGGCGGAGCGGACTACGACATCGCCGCCGGCTGGTGGGGCAGCGCCGAGGGGTCGCTCGGTTACTCGACCCGGAAGCTCTCTCTGACCCTCGGCGCACGGCGCTACCGGCCGCACTTCGATCTGTGGACGATCTGGGGCGCCTTCAGCCCGGTGGCCTATCGGGCCGTGCACGGGGCCGTTACGTTCGCGGTGAGTCCCCAGATCGACGTGCGCGGCCGCTATGAGCGCTACCGGTACGAGGATGCGGAGGCGGCCACCCCGCTCTTCGACGCGCTGCGTGACGGCTGGCGCTGGGAGGTGGGCACGACCGTGACGGTTCTTCCCGGGTGGATCCTCGACGGCGGGTACCGGCGGGAGTTCGGCCCCGGCGCCGCGGCTGCGGGGGTGGCCGGGAGCGTGATGTACGCGCCGTCCCGCCGGTTCGCGCTGACGCTGCTCGGCTCGTCGGTCGACCGTCCGCTCGAATTCCGCTTCAACGACGCGGTGGTCCGCGCGTACGGGATCGACGCTCAGGTCGCGCCCTCGCCCCGCGTGCGCGTGGGGCTCGCCGCGACGCGCTACGAGGAGATTCACCGGCGGCCGGACGCTGCCGCCTTCGACTGGAATCAGCTGCGCGCCAGCGCCCGGGTGGTGTTGCTGTTCGGGAACGGGGCGGACATGGACGGGTTGCCGCCCGCGATCCGGCTCCTCCCCGGCGGACGGGCCGCCCGATGATCGCCCGCACCGTCGCCGCGATCCTCTTCGCCGCCGGACTGACGACTGTCCCGGCACCGGGGGGCGGGGGGGGACTACGCGCCCAACAACCGGATAGCGCCCCTCGCTTCGACCACTACCGGCATCGCCGTCTGTTCCCGACGTGCGTCTCGTGTCACCAGGGAGCGGAGGATCCTGACCAGCCGCTGTGGCCGGACACGGCCACCTGCAACGCGTGCCACGACGGCACCAACCGTCCCAAGGTCGCGTGGCGCCCCCCGACCGAGGAGCGTCCCAGCAACCTGAAATTCGTGCACGATCTCGTGCCGATCATGACGCGGCAGACGCCGCAGGGAACCGAATCGCTCGCGTGCAAGGACTGCCACACCCCTGCCGGCGGGGAGTGGATGGTGGTGCAGCGGGCGAGGCCCGAGCGGTGCCTGGAATGTCACGGCACGGGCGCGCCGCATCTCGCGTCCCCGGACACGCTGTGCTCGACGTGCCACCTGCCGCTCCCGCGCGCCGCGGGCCTCACGGCGGCGCGCATCGCGGCGTTCCCCGTGCCGCCGTCCCATCGGGCGCCGGGGGGGCAGTTCATGAGCCGGACCGGGTTGGGCCATGGGGCGCTCGCGACGGGCACGAAGCAGCCGGTGGCGCCGAGCTGCGCGGTGTGCCACGCGCGCGACTTCTGCATCACCTGCCACGTCGATGCGCCGGAGCAGCCCGCGATCCAGGCGCTCGAGGCGGACCCTCGGGCGCTGGCGATCGTCGTGCGGTTGCAGGCGCCGGCGACGCATCGCGAGCCGACGTTCCTGCAGCGCCACGGGGCGGCCGAGCGCGCGAATCCGCGCCAGTGCAGCCCCTGTCACACGCAGGAGAGCTGCCTCGCCTGCCACGCCCCCTCGCAACATGTCGCAGCGGCTCTGCCGGGGCGGGGGCCGGGGCGGGGCCTGGGGGCGCAGCCGGCGCGCCGGCCGCCGGACTCGCATCGCGAGAACTTCGCGAACCGCCACGCGTCCGTCGCCGCGACGACGCCCGCGACGTGCGCCGGCTGTCACGTGCGCACGGACTGCCTCGAGTGCCACCGGCCCAACGCCGCGGCCGCGCCCGGCTACCATCCGGCGGGCTTCCTGACGCGGCACCCCGCGTCGGCCTACGCGCGCGAGACGCGGTGCAGCGACTGCCACAACGTTGGAAGCTTCTGCGCAACGTGCCATGCGTCGGCGGGGCTCGTCAGCTCCGGGCCGTTGCGCGCGGGCTACCACGACGGCAGCCGCTTCTTCTCGGTCGGTCACGGCCAGGCCGCGCGGCAGAGTTTGGAGACGTGCACGGGCTGCCATGTCGAACGCGACTGCCTGACGTGCCACTCCGCCGTCGGCGGGCGGCATTTCAATCCTCACGGGCCGGGTTTCGACGCCGCGCGCATGCGCCGCAAGAATCCCGAGATGTGCACGGCGTGTCACGGAGCGGCGATTCCGGGGAACTGAATCTCTAAGCGGGGGGAGCATGGCAACGACACCAAGCGGTTTGGTCAACAGCGGGCGCCGCACCTTTCTCAAATGGGCGACGGGAGTGGGCGGCTTTTTCTCCGCGCTGCTCGCCGGCGTCCCGGCGCTGCGCGCGTTCCTGTCCCCCACCTTCCGGCACACCCGCCAGGAGAAGTGGATTCGACTGGGCGAGGTCGATCAGTTCGATCCCGAGGTTCCGACCAAGGTCGACTTCGTGGACACCGTCGCCGACGCTTGGGTAGAAGGACGGCGCCTCCGGAACGTGTGGATCTACACCGAGGACGGGGAGAAATTCACCGTCTACAACGGGCGGTGCACGCATCTGGGATGCAATTACTCGCTCGATGCGGAGAAGAAAGT
>JBGPOM010000312.1:0-2822 GCA_041488075.1 Gemmatimonadota bacterium | reverse complement strand
AGCTGCAGCTGATTCAACGGCTGGCGCAGGCGATCGCCGCCGAGATGAGTCTGAGCCGCAGCTTCGACCGGGTGCAGGAGCTGACGCGGCAGCTCGTGCCGTGGGAGCAAATGGGCTTCGCGCGCTACGACGCGCGCGCCCGCCAGATGGAGCTGTTGGCCGACACGGCGCAGCAATCCGGTGCGGTGTTCCGCTTCGACGCCGATGCGGGGCTGACGGGTGAGGCGGTACGGTTGCGGCGGGCGCTGGTGGCCCACGGCCTCGCCAAGGACCAGGTGGTGGTACCGGGCGCCGAGACGCCGGGCGCCGAGGTGCTCGTCCCGCTGTACCACGCGGGGCAGCTCGTGGGGTTGTGGAGCGTGCGGCATTCCGACCCGGCGATGTACCGCGATTCGGACGGGGAGCTGCTCGAGCTGCTCGCGCCGCAGCTCGCCTTGATGGTCGCGATCGAGGGCTCGTTGCGGCCGGTGACGGGCGCGTCCGATCAGACGACGCAGTATGTCCAGACGCTGACGGCCACGACGCAGGAAATCCACGCCTCGAGCGAAGAGGTCGCCGCATCCGCTCAGCGTGCCAGCGAGGGCGCGGGCCAGGCGGCGACCCTGGTGACGACGGCCGCACGCGAGACGGAGCAGCTGCAGAAGAGTGCCGCCGAGCTCGCGACCGCCGGCGACCGCACGCGCGAGGCCGGTTCCCAAATGGAGCGGACGGCAGAGAAGGTCCGCACCGGGACCCAGGGGGCGGTGCGCCAGCTGACGGACCTCGGCGCGACGACCGACGAGAGCGCCGCGGAGGTCCGGCGCCTGCGCGACGTCGCCACACAGGTGGAGAAATTCTCCGAGACGATCGGCTTCGTCGCGAACCAGACGAATCTCCTCGCCCTAAACGCCACGATCGAGGCGGCGCGGGCCGGAGTGCACGGACGCGGTTTCGCCGTCGTCGCCGACGAGGTGCACAAGTTGGCCGAGGAGAGCGGGCGCGAGGCGCGCAACGTCGGCAAGGCGGTGCAGGACACGCGGCGGGCGCTCGACCGCGCCGCGCAGCTGCTCGAGCGCATTCGGGGCGACCTCGTCCAAGTGGTCCAAAACTCGGCCGACTGGGTACAAGACTTGGGCCGCATCACCGACGCCGCGGCGGAGACGGCACGGGCGGGCAAGCGGGTCGCCGAAGTCGGGCGCCACAGCTCCGAGCTCGCGGCCCGGATCGCTCAGACGCTCGGCCAGGCCCGCGCCGCCGCCCAGACGTCGACCGAGGAAGCGGAAGCCGTCGCCGCCGCGGCGGCCGAGCAACTGCGCGCGATCGAAGACCTCGCCCATGGCGCCACCGAACTGTCGGCCCTCGCCGACAAACTGTCGCAGGCCCTCCGGTTCATGCGTGGGGAGAACGGCCACCGCTAGGCTGCTCCCCGCCGCACTGGCCGTCGTGCTCGGCTGCGGCGGCGAGGCGTCCGGTCCGGTCCTCGCAACCGCGCGCCTCGACTACGTCGACGGCGCGATCGAGCCGATCCTCGTGCGCGGCCAGCGCGTCGTCCTGGAAGGATTCGGCTTCGGCGCCGCCCCCGGCTCGGGGTCCGTACGCTTCCCCCGCGTGGGAGGCGGCGAGACCGACGCCCCGGTCGCCGACTCCGCATGGACGGCCTTCACCATCACCGTCGCCGTACCCGACTCCGCGGCGTCCGGCACGCTCACCGTGATCACCGCCGCCGGTCGCCGCCTCACCACCACCGTCCACGTCCTTCCCGCGCCGGCGTTCGACCCGGTCGCACTCGCGTGGCAACCTCGCGCAGCGTTCCCGCGCGCACCGGTCGGGGTCGCGCTCGCGGCAGCAGAGTTTCCCGCGGGCACGACACTGGGCGCCACGCTGTACGCCGCCGGGGGAGCGGAGCCGTTCGCGAGCGGGGGGGGGGGCCCGCTCACGATGGTGCCGGACTCGGGCGTCTACGTCGCGCGCACGGTGGTGGGCGGCGCCGGCGCGATCGACCCCTGGGTGCGACAGCGCGACACCACCGACGTGACGCGTAGCCGGGTGCTGCCGGTCCCCCGCGCCTTTGCCGCCGCCGCAGTCGCGACGCGCCACAACTCGCGCCTGGAGGGGAGCGTCCTGTACGTGATCGGCGGCATCGACGCTGCGGGCCGCGCCCAGGCGACGGTGCTCGGCGCCGAGGTCACCCCGGACAGCGTGAGCCGTCGCTTCTTCTTCTTGGAGCCACTCCCCAGTCCCGTGGCCGGCGCCATCGCGGTGGTGCGCCGCGGGCGGATCTACGTGATCGGCGGGACTGACGTCCAGGGGCGACCGCAGCGCGCTGTCTCCGTGGGGCGGATCGGTGCGGACGGCCACATCGACGGCTGGTACCAGCAGCCCCTGCTCCCCGGGCCCCGCGCCTACGGGGGCGGGCTGGTGCGGGACCAACGGGTGATGGCGATCGGCGGCGTCGCCGACAGCGTGCCGCCCGGCGGTGGTCTCGACGCCGCGCCCCAGCGCCTGGTGACGAGCGACACGGCGCCCCTGAGCCTCGTGTCAGGATTCTTCACCGGCCCCTGGAGCCCGGGTCCCACCCTCCTGCCCGAGGGACGCTCGCAGTTCGCACTGCTCGACGTGGGGAACGCTGTCCTGGCGGTGGGCGGGATGTACGCCGGCGCAGGGACGCATGCCGCCGAGACCATTGCCGCGGCCGTCACCGGCGACTCCCTGGGCACGTTCACAGGCCCGGTTGGCACCCCCCAGATTTGGACCCAGAGTTGCGGCCTGCTGGGGGCCGGCACGCTCGTCGGGCCCGCCGGGGTAACCTGGCGCGAGGCGGACGGAACGCCGCGCGGCCTGGT
>JBGPOM010000311.1:0-2830 GCA_041488075.1 Gemmatimonadota bacterium | reverse complement strand
CGCTGCCATCCTGAAGGTCATCCGCCGGGACACGGTGGGGAGTCAGGAGCAACTGCGGGAGCTGCTTCGGGCCGAAGGCTTCGAGGTTACGCAGGCGACCCTGTCGCGAGACATCCGTGAGCTGGGCCTCGCCAAGGTGGCCGCCCAGGACGGCGTCTCGCATTACGCGCCGTCGTCCGAAGGGGGCTCCGGCGTCCGCCCGCACTTGGAACAGCTCCTGCCGACGATGCTCGTCTCGGCGGAGGGCGTGGGGCCCCTCCTCGTGCTCAAGACGACGACCGGCGGGGCGCAGGCGCTGGGGCTCGCCGTCGACGGGGTGGGGTGGAACGAGATCATCGGCACGATCGCCGGCGACGACGCGATTCTCGTGATCGCCCGCAGCGAGCGTGCTCGTCGCGCCGTGCAGAGCCGACTACGGGAGCTGGCCGGCATTCCTGCCTGAGTGCGGCGTCCGCGCGCCTTCCCTTACGGCCCGGCGCGCCGTAATGTGGTCCCGATGAAAAGCCTTCGAGCATTGCCCGCTTGGGCCCTGGTGATCGCAACGGGGACGAGCTGCGCCCGCCCCGCCTCCAACCCTCCACCGATCAACACGCTGACGGCCGCCGAGAGCGCAGCGGGTTGGCGGCTCCTCTTCGACGGCCGCACGACGACCGGCTGGCGCAACTTCCGCCAGGACTCGATCTCTGCCGGATGGCAGGTCGTGGACGGAGCGCTGACCCGCGCGGCGGCGGGGGCGGGAGACATCCTCACGCGGGAGAAGTTCAAGAACTTCGAGCTCGCGCTCGAGTGGAAGATCGCACCGGGCGGGAACAGCGGCATCTTCTACCGCGCGAGCGAGGATGACGACGCCATCTACTGGACCGCGCCCGAGATGCAGGTGCTGGACGATGCCTCACATCCCGACGCCCAGTCGCGGCTCACCGCCGCGGGCGCGAACTACGAGATCGATTCCGCGCCGGCGGGCGTGGTGCGGCCCGCGGGCGAGTGGAATCAGGTGCGTATCGTGGTGAACGGCTCCCACGTGGAGCATTGGCTCAACGGCGTGAAGGTCGTCGAGTACGAGCTGGGCAGTCCGGCCTGGGAGGCGAAGGTAAAGGCGAGCAAGTTCGCCCCGCACGGGCACTACGGCCGCAACGCCGAGGGCTACGTCGGTCTCCAGGACCACGGCGATCCGGTCTCCTACCGCAACATCAAGATCCGCGTACTCCCATGAAGCGGAAACGCATCTCGCGGCGCCGCTTCGTCGGCGACGTGGCGACCGGCCTATCGTTCACCATCGTCCCCCGCCGCGTGCTGGGTCGTGGCTTCGTGGCGCCCAGCGACAAGCTGAACGTCGCGTGCATCGGTGTCGGCGGCATGGGTCAGACCGACGTGCGCGGGGTGGGGAAGACGGAGAACATCTACGCCCTGTGCGACGTGGACGACCGCCAGGCGGCGCAGTCGTTCGCGGCGTTCCCGCAGGCCAAGCGCTTCAAGGACTTCCGGGTGATGCTCGACAAGGAAGGGAAGAACATCGACGCGGTCACCGTCTCGACGCCCGACCACACGCACACGGTGGCGGGGATCATGGCGATGAAGCTGGGGAAGCACACCCGCATCCAGAAACCGCTGGCCCGCACCCTGTGGGAGGTGCGGCAGCTCGAGGACGCGGCGCGCAGGTACAAGGTCGCGACCCAGATGGGGAACCAGGGCCACGCCGAGGAAGGCACGCGGCAGATGCGCGAGTGGGTGGAGGCGGGCGCGATCGGCACCGTGCGCGAGGTCCAGCTCTGGACCAACCGGCCCATCTGGCCGCAGGCGCTCGAGCGGCCGCTCGACGAGTACTACACGCCGTCGTGGATCGACTGGGACCTGTGGCTCGGCCCCGCCCCCGCGCGGCCGTACCATCCGGCCTATGCGCCCTTCAAGTGGCGCGGCTGGTGGGACTTCGGCACCGGAGCCCTGGGCGACATCGCCTGCCACTCGATGGACGCGTCGTTCTGGGCGCTCGATCTCGGGTACCCGACCCGCATCGAGGCGGAATCGACCAAGCTCTTCAGCGAGACCGCGCCCGCCTGCTCGCGCATCACGTATTCCTTCGCGGCGAAGGGCAATCGGCCCGACATCAAGGTCGTGTGGCGCGACGGCAGCCTGTACCCGCCCCGGCCGCCGGAAGTCACCGACCCGGCCGCGTGGCCGTTCGATACGAGTGGGCAGCTGTGGATCGGGGACTCGGGCAAGCTCGTGGCGGGGATCTATGGCGAGAATCCGCGGCTGCTGGATGCGGCCCGCCAGGCGGAGATCACGGCCCACCCGCCGGCACAGAAGTACCCGCGCACCGAGGGCGTGTATGCCGAGTGGATCGCGGCGTGCAAGGGTGGCCCGCCAGCGGGCTCGAACTTCGCCGACCACTCGGGACCGCTCACGGAGATGGTCCTGCTCGGGAACCTCGCCGTGCGCACCGCGCAGACGCTCGACGTGAACCCCCAGACGGGCGACGTGCTGAACGCGACCATCCCCGAGGAGTACCTGCGGCCCCGCTACCGCCAGGGGTGGACCCTCTAGCGCCACGGGCGTTGACACGCGCCGAGCGGCGTGTATTGTTATGCATCACGATGCATAAACCTAGAGAAGGGACGTCCATGGGGCCGTTGGTTGTGCTCGCCTACTCGGGCGGACTCGACACGTCCGCGATCGTGCCCTGGCTCCGGGAAACCTACGGCGCCAGGGTGTTGTGCTTCGCGGCCGACGTGGGCCAGGGCGGCGGCGAGCTGCGCGGGCTGGTCGAGAAGGCCAAGCGCTCGGGCGCCGACGACTGCGTCGTCGAAGACCTGCGCGAGGAGTTCGTGCG
>JBGPOM010000310.1:0-2839 GCA_041488075.1 Gemmatimonadota bacterium | reverse complement strand
TCGGATGCGATGGTGTTGCTGATCGATGGGGTCTGCCAGCCCGTGCGGCCCGTCATCTTGGCCTGCTCGAAGTTGTAGCTGATCCCGCTGGTGTTTATCGAGAGGAGGCGGATCTTGCGCGGTTCGGACGCCGTATCGCCCAGGGGCGTCTTGAGCTTGGCCTCGAAGTTCTGGGACAGACCGAGCGTGACGGTCTGCTGCGGATCGCTGCTCGCGTTCAGCGTCCGGCCGGTCGGGTCGAGGGCGCGGGCGTACGCTGGGGGCACCTTCGCACCCGGGGCATACTGATAGTTGATGAGCGGGGAGAAGGAGTGCCGGATCCGCGCCAGCGGTCCGACGCCGGGGAAGAACCCGAAGAACGTCGGCGACATGCTCGCGTTGAAGGCTAGCCGCTTCCCCTGCCGGACGAACTCGCCCCCCGAGAACTGATTGCGCAACATGAACGGTCCCGCGCTCGTCGCATTGAGGATCGCGATGCCGGGCTGGAGCTTCCACGTCCCCGTGAGGAGCGACGGCAAGTTGATGCTCGTCTGCCAATCCACTTCCGTGCTGAACGTCTGCGCGTACAGCGCGCGCCGGACGCCGCCCGGCACGGTGGCATCACGAATGAGAAACTCCTGCCGCCGGTTGCTGACCGCGTCGCGCACGGAGACGCTGTTGCCCCAGTTCCAGCGTCCGATGCGCAGCGGCGTCTGGATGCTGACGGTGGTGGTGCGCTCGTCGGCGAAGAGCGACACCGTATCCAGGGGAGTGGCCCCGCCCGGCAGACCCGGCACGAGCAGTGTGCCTGCGGTGGTGTGAAACGTCTGGGTGTTGCTGAAGGAGAATCCGGGGGACCAGGTGAGCACCGACCCGATGTTCACGGCCGCGGGCGTGAGCCGGATCTCGGGGAATGACTGGCTCACCTGATCATTCGACAGCTCTTGGGTGCGGCTACCGCCGATGCTCAGCGTCCCCCAGGAGAACCGCTTGTCGAAGCTGGCCCGCGACCCGATCTGGGCGGTCGCCTGGTAGGGGTCGAGACTGTTGCGCGATATGACCGCGCCGCTCGTGGCGTAGTCGACGCTCGCGTTGAGCCGCGTCCGGGAATCGAAAGTCTGGTTGTGGAACCACGAGATGCGACTGGAGTGCGCGGTCCGGTCCAGCTCCGTCGTGCGCGTGTAGGAGATGCCGCCCTGGACGAAGCGATCGAGCCACTTGTACTGTGTCTGGGCGCGGAACGAGACGCTGCGGCCCGCGAACCAGTCGGCCGAGAGCAGCAGATCGAGGTAATCGCTGATCGCGAAGTAGTAACCGAAGTCCGTGATGTGGCGCTGGTACCCGCGGGTGGGGCGGACGAGATCGTTCAGGCCGAAGCGGGGGATGAGAATGCCGCTGTGGCGGCCGGAGCGGATATCCTGGAAGATGAACGGCAACCAGATGACCGGGACGTCGCGGACGTAGAGCACGACGGGCCGCGCAACCATGGTGGTCTTGTTGAGCCACTTCACCTGGCCGGCGGCGAAATGGTAGTCCGGGACGGGCTGGTCGTCGGACGTGAATTCGGCCCCGGCGCCGTACACGCGGGTCGAGCCCGAATCGACCGCGAGGTTGCCGCGGGTATACCAGGTCGCGCCGCCCTGCTGGAAATCCGTGAGCGCGTCGCGCACCGTGCCGCGCCGGATGCAGGTATCGTAGCGCATCCCCTCTCCCACCAGCACCGTCCCCTGATCGAACAGGCGCGGATTTCCTTCCGCGTCGAGCCGGCAGCTCGCCTCGCGGTAGCGGATCGAGTCCGCCTCGAGCTGGGTGCCGTCGCGGTCGACGAACGCTTCGTGGCGCAGAAAGATCGTCTGGCTGTCGCCCTCCACCACGAGGGTGTCGGCGACGTACCGGGTGATGCGGTAGCCGGTGAGATTGAGCAACGAGTCGATGACCGGATCGGCCTTGGGAAAGGTGCGGACCGGCCCGGTGGGGAGGCCGAGCTTGCGCGCGGTCGCGGTGTCCACGGTCCGCCCGGTCACCGGCGGGCCCGCCCGCTTCACGCTGTCGGGCGGCGTGCCCTGCGCGTGGGCCGCGCCCGCTGCGCCGGCCCCGAGGAGGAGCAGCACGACCAGCGCGGCAGCCGCGCGGCGGGCGCGCCGGCGGCTCGCCACCCAGGCGCACCAGATGCTGATCTCGTACAGCAACGTGAGCGGCACGAGCATCATCATCATCGATACGGCGTCGGGCGGGGTGAGCAACGCCGCGAGGAAGGCGGACACGACGAACGCATAGCGGCGTTGCCGCGACAGGAACTGCGGCGTGACGAGCCCCAGCGCCGCGAGGATCGCCACCACGAGCGGCAGCTCCGTCACCGCGCCGAACGCCAGGATGAAGGGCACGGCGAAACCGAAGTACTGGTCGATCGTGATGATGGGCGCGAGGTCGTTGCGCGTGAAGCTGAACAGCACTTTCAGGGCGGCGGGGAGCACCCAGAAGTACGCGGCGGTGGCGCCGAGCATGAACAGCACCACGCCGACCGCCAGGGCCGGGACGATCATGCCCTTCTCCCGGTCGTACAGCGCGGGCGCGAGGAACGCCCAGATCTGGTAGATCACCACCGGCGAGGCCAGCAGGCAGCCGACCGCGAACGCCACCTTGAGCGTGAGCAGGAACGGCTCCGTCGGGCTCGTGAACACCAGGCGGCCCCCCGGCAGGAACGGGGCGATCGGCCGCTTGAGGAGCGTGATGATATCGATGCGGTCCATCAGGAAATAGCCGACGACGGTGCCGACGGCGATCGCGAGCAGGCTCCACAGGATGCGCCACCGCA
Source organism: Gemmatimonadota bacterium (assembly GCA_041488075.1). Classification (GTDB taxonomy): domain Bacteria; phylum Gemmatimonadota; class Gemmatimonadetes; order Gemmatimonadales; family GWC2-71-9; genus 20CM-2-65-7. Next base: position 45 of record JBGPOM010000310.1, on the reverse strand, counting down.
GCTCCTCGAGGTGATCGAGGAACGGCATCTCGCCGCGGGGAGGAG
>JBGPOM010000309.1:0-2843 GCA_041488075.1 Gemmatimonadota bacterium | reverse complement strand
GTCTGGACCACCTCGTCGATCTCGACGAGCGGGGTCTTCGGATCGGGCTGCATCTGGGCGACGTTGTCGGCGGTGCGGACGGTGGCCGGCGCGACGGCGTTCACCCGGATCCCCGCGTCGCGATACTCGCGGGCGAGGGCTCGCGTGAGTCCCGCGACGGCGGACTTCGCCGCGCTGTACGCGGCCATGTGCATGAGGGAGCGTACCGCCGCGAGCGAGGCGAAGTTCACGATCGCTCGGCCGCCCGTGCCGCGCGCGAGCAGCGCCGGGACGGCCGCCTGGCAGACGAAGAACGCCGTCTTGAAGTTGACGGCGAGCTCGCGGTCGATCGTCTCCGGCGTCACGTCGGTGAAGGGTCCGTAGCTGAAGAATCCGCCGGCCACGTTGACGACGATGTCGAGCCCGCCGAACTGCGCCTGCGCGGCCGCGACGGCGTGGCGTCCGGCCTCGGGCTGTGTGAGGTCGCCCGCCGACGCCTTCGCCGCGATTCCCTCGGCGGTGAACTCCTTCACCCGGTCGGCGAGACCGACCGCGTTGACGTCGGCGAGGAGCAGTTTCGCCCCGCCTCGTCCGAGCCCGCGCGCCACGGCGTGGCCGATCTGGCCGACGCGCCCGACCCCCGTGACGAGGGCAACCTTGCCCTGGAAGTCAGCGGGCACGGCTCCCCCCATCCCCTCCCACGGCCGCCACGATGTCGTCCACCGGCGGCGCGCCCCGCTGCGCGAACCGCACCGTCCCGTCGCGGCCGATCACGTAGACGGTGCGTTGAATCCCCCTGCCGTCGTCCTTCAGGGCGGCGTAGGCCCGGGCGATCGCGCGCTCGGGATCCGACAGGAGCGGGAAGGTGAAGCCCATTTTTTCCACGTACGAGTGGTGGCTATCCACACCCGCCGGATTCACGCCGAAAGGCTGGATACCCGCTTTCGTGAACTTGGCCATCTCATCGCGCACGGCGGAGAGTTGGCGGTTTCAGCCGGGGGTGTTGTTGCCCGGGTAGAACACCAGCGCCACGTCACCTGTTTTCAGCAGGGCGGCCAGCGCGTAGGTCCGTCCGTCGGACGCCTCGGCCGTGAAGGCCGGCGCCCGCTCGCCCATCGCCAACGGTTCGCTCATGCGATCGTCCTCGCCATGGTCCCACGCCGCTGCTCGAGCAGCTCCAGCCATTCGACTGGAATCCGCATCCCGCCGAGCGGCGCGTGCGTGTTGCCGAACTCCGTGTCACCGTGCCAGTCCGAGCCCCCGCTGACGGCGAGCCCGAGCCGCTCCGCGATGCGCGCGAGCCGCTGCTCGACCGACGGCGGGTGGCTGGGGTGGCGCACCTCCAGCCCGTCGAGCCCCTGCTCCTGGAACTGGCGGATCTGTCCTTCGCCGCCGTGGTCGCCCAAGTGCGCCGCCACCACGACGCCGTCCACCGCGTGCACCAGGGCCGCGACGTCGGCGAGCCGCGGGAGCGGCTTCTCGACGTAGGCGGGGCGCCCACGGCTCAAGTAGCGGGTGAAGGCGTCGCTGATGTCGTCCGCGGCGGCCCGCTCGACCAGCGCGCGCGCGACGTGGGGCCGCCCCACGGCGCCGCCCTTCGCCTGCGCGTCCACGTCGTCCCAGGCGATCGGCACCCCGAGATGCTGCAACTTGACGACCATTTGCTCGCCGCGGCGGCGCCGCGCGGCCCGGGTCTCGCGCAGGAAGACCTCGAGGCGCGGGTCGGCCAATGGGAGAAAATAGCCGAGCACGTGCATTTCCCCCCACGGCGCTTTCACGCTGAACTCGCAGCCCGGCACGACGCGCACGCCGAGCCGGGCGCCCTCGGCCGCCGCCGCCGTGACGCCGTCGGTCGAATCGTGGTCGGTCAGCGCGATCGCCGCCAGCCCCGCCAGCTTGGCGCGTCGCGCCACCTCCGGGGGGGCGCACTCGCCGTCCGAGGCGGTGGAGTGACAGTGCAGGTCAACGTGCACCGTAGGCCGCCTCCGGCGCCGTCCAATCTGGCTGAGACTGGCGCAACAGGTCGTGCAGCTGGCGGTCCGACAGCTCGGCGAGAGCGCGGTCGGGGGAGCGATGGCCGACCGGGGAATAGCGCGTGACGCGCTGCTTGCGCTGCGGCCCGGTGCCCAGCTGGAACACCAGGGCGAACTGGTCGCGCCCGTACACGTTCACCCGACCCGAGGGAGCGACCTCCCAAGATTCCCCGTCGGCGACGATGGTGCGTCGAGCCACGGCTAGGCTCGCGACGGCGCCGCGAGGGACACTTCGCTCCACAGCTCCCACGCGTCGGGCGCGTAGGTCGCGAGGCTCTGCAGGCGCTTCTCGAGCTGGATCTCCTCGGGAAGCCGCGACGCCTGCGCGCGATGCGACATCTCCGTGGGACTCTCGGAGAACTCGATGAAGAGCCGCGGGTCTTTGGCATTGCGAAACAGCCAGATGCGCTGGCCGCGGGCGTCGGCGAACTGGCACAGCTCCCGCAGGGTGCTCAGGTACTCCGTCTCGTTCGGCGCGGGGACGCGCACGCGCGCGGCGGTGAGAACTTTTGGCATGGTCAAGCCGCTCCCTCCGGGAACTCCTGCAGCATCGTCCTGACGTCGGCCAGGAACCGGTCGGCGTCGGCGCCGTCAACGATCCGGTGATCGTACGACATCGTGAGCATGCCCATCGTGCGGACGGCGATGGTGTCGCTCCCGTCGGGCAGCGTGACGACCTTGGGGCGTTTCTCGATCGCCCCGACGCCGAGGATCGCCACCTGGGGCTGATTGATGATCGGGATGCCTGCGTACGGCCCGAAGCCGCCTGGGTTCGTGATCGTGAACGTCCCCTTCTGGATGTCGTCGGGCAACAGCTTCTTGGTGCGGGCG
>JBGPOM010000308.1:0-2846 GCA_041488075.1 Gemmatimonadota bacterium | reverse complement strand
GCTCCACCGCCACCCGCCGCGCTCGTGCCGCGCCCAGGCGCGGCTGTCAGGACGACGCCCCCGGCCTCGAGCTGCGCCTCACAGACCTCGATACGTTCGACCGCAGCCACCGGCGCCGCTGGGCGATCACCGCGGCATTGTTCGTGCTCGGCACCATCGGCCGGCTCGGCGGGGCGGTTGAAACCCGTCTCGGCACAATCGTGCTCGTCACGGGGGCGGGGGCAATCGTCAACGCTCTCGTCGGCATGATCAACGAGCGCGGGTGGTACCGCTGGTGGTTCATCTATATGCTCGCGGTGCTGGACGTCGCCCTGGTAACGATGCTCGTCGTGTGGTTCGGCCACGGGGGCGTAATCGCCGCCCTGTTCATCGCCGTGCTCCCGTACGCCTTCGACCAGGGGCAGGCGGTGGGCGACTTCCTCGTGCTCGTGACATCGGTGGCGTATCTCGGGGCCAGCTGGCTGCACGGCGCGCTCTACCCCGGCGCGACGGGACTCGATTCGATGGCCTATTTCGAGAGCGGGCTGTTCATCGTCGTCGCGATGGCGCTGAAGCGCATCCCGGCGACGTTGATCGCTCGGATCCGGCGGGCCCGCAGCGTGATGGGGGAGGCGGAGCAGGGGTTCCTCGCGGTGCGCGCGTCGGCAGCCGAATCCGATGAGCTGGGGTTTCTCGAAAAGAGCCTCAACCGGATGCTGGAGGAGATCGGCGCGACCATCTCCAGCGTGCAGCGCGAGGCCGACGAGGTGGCCGCGTTCGCGGAGCAGCTGGCGGCGGCCGCGCAGCAGTTGCACGCCACCACCGAGTCGCTCACGGGCACCTCCCAGGAGCTCGCCACGGACCTGGGGCAGCAGCGCGGGTTGGCCGATGGAGCGCGCGGCGAGAGCGCCAAGGCCTCGGACCAGGCCGAGTCACTTCGGGTGCGGGCGGAGCTGATGCAGGTGGACGCGGCGCGCCTCGTCGCCACGGCCGAGCGCGGCCGCGAGCGCGTGGCGCGAGCGAGCGCGACGCTGCGCGCCGTGGGCGAAGAGGTGCGGACCACGGCCGCGACCGTGGCGGGACTCTCGGGCATGTCGGAGCGGATCGGGGTTTTCGCGCAGACGATCGCGCGGATCGCCCGCCAGACGCATCTGCTGGCCCTCAATGCCGCGATCGAAGCCGCCCGCGCGGAGGAGCACGGCGAGGGCTTCGCCGTCGTCGCCGACGAGGTCCGCGCGCTCGCCGCCGAAGCGGGGAAGTCGGCGCGGGAGGTGGCGGAGCTGGTGAGCGACCTGCGCGCGGGCATCGAGGCCGCGGGCCGCGCGATGCAATCGGGTGAGGCGAAGGTGCGGGACATCGGCGCCGTGGCCGCCGAGGCCGACGGCGCACTCCAAGAGCTGCACCAGGGGGTGCAGCTGATGGGCGACCTGGTGAACGCAACCGCCGAGGTCTCCCGCAGCCAGGCGGAGCGGCTGGCCGAGCTGGCGCAGTCGCTGCAGCGGGTCGCGAGCATTTCCAGCCGGTCCTCGGAGAGCGCGAACAGCAGCGCGGCCGCGACCGAAGCGCAGATCACCGCGATGGGCGAGTTGACGGCGACATCGCAGCAGCTCGCCCAGCTCGCCGAGCGGCTGCGCAACGGGATGGCGCGTTTCTCGATGCTGCGGCGCGACCAGGCAACCGCGGACCATCGCATCGTCCGCCCCGCGGCGGACTGAGGTCACCCCGCCCGAGAGGCCGCTGCGGCGTTGGATCCTTGGTCCCACAGCCCCGCATTGAGGGGGTGAAACGCGCGCAGGGCCTCGCGGTACGGGGTGACGAGCAGGTCGACGTAGCGCGCCAGCGCCACGTCAAAGGGAAAGCGGCGGCGGAACTCCCCGGCGGTCACACCCAGCACCGCCTTCAAGTGGCGCCCGAAGCTCTGGGGCGACGAATAGTCCATGCGATACGCCACGTCGGACACCGACAAGCCGGGATTCTGAAAGAGGTACGCCGCGTGCAGCAACCGCATCGCGGCCAGGTAGCTCTTGGGGGAGGGGAGTCCCGCACGATGGAACCGGGACATCAGCGTGGACGGGCGCACCCGCAGATGCCGCGCCAGGCCTCGCACGGTGCTGAGCGCCGGCGCGAGCTGCGACACGGCCTCGAAGAACAGCCGCGTCTCCACCGAGACGTCGCCCAACGCGGGTACGATCCGCGCCAGCACGCGCGCCGCGACGGGCGAGGCCGGGTGGCCCACCACATCGCGCAAGCGGCGCCACCCGTCGGGGTGGGTGCAGTCCACGGCCGTCCGCACGCCGGTCGCCCCCAGGCGCAGCAGCGTCTCGGTGGCCTCCCGGTCGTGGCGCGACACCAGTGCGACGGCGGGAATGGCGGGGAACTCGCGTACGAACCGCGCGACGGCCGGCAGCGCTTCGCCGTGGCAGCGGTGCACCGAGATCACGACCGCGTCCACACGGCGCGTGCGCGCGACGTACAGCGCTTCCCGCAGCGATTCGGCGTGCAGCGTATCGAAGCAGCCGTCGCCCACCGCGTCGATACGCGGGCGCTCGGGGGCGGGGAGCACGGTGCAGACGGTGACCATGACGCCGCCACGCTAACGCCCGGCCGTCAAGCCCGTGTCAATCCTCCCCGCTCGGGGCTCACCGTGGTTTCATCGCGCGACCTCCTTGTGAGCGGGGAGGGTCGATGCGAAGCTACGCCATGACCCAGCCCGCCCCCCCCCGCATCGCGCCGCGCCGCATCCTGCTCGTGCTCGGCAGCCTCGTCGTACTCCTCATGGTGGGCGGCGCGGTGTCGTTCGTCCGGTACGCGCGGCGCCACGCCCCCGATCCGGCACTCGTCGCCGTCGCCCCGTTCGACATCTTCGC
>JBGPOM010000307.1:0-2856 GCA_041488075.1 Gemmatimonadota bacterium | reverse complement strand
GCAGGGATTGGAGAGCGCGCGGAGGCTCCGCGAGCTGCTGCCCACGCTGACGGACGCCAATGCGGCGGCGCTGGTCCCACCCGCAGCCGTCGGCAAGACGTTCGAATGGAACGTCGCCACGGACCTGTACGAGGCGACGGCGCGGACCGGTGCGCCGAGCACGGGCGTCCGCTTCATTCTGTATGCCGTGGATCCGCTCACGCGCATGCCCGTCGAGCCCGTCGTCGAAGTCGGGTACGTGGACTTGAGCGATGAGAGCACCGCCAGCGTCGCGAAGCTTCACGTGACCGTGGCGGGTCTCGGCGGCGCCCCGGTCTACGTTGACTACCGGGTCACCCTCGAGAGTCTCTCGGCGTCCGCGGCGCGCGTCACGAGCGCAGGGTACATCACCAACGGAGCCAGCTCGCGCGACACGCTGCGCTTCAACGGCATCATCACGGCCGGCGGCAATTCGGCCAGCGTGAGTGTCACGCAGGATGTCACGCTCGACGTGAATTCGCGCGACTTGCATGTCCGCCTCTGGGAAAAGATCACGCTCACGCAGACGACCGCGAGCCTGCGAATCTTCTTCCGGTTCCAGCATGGCGCCGAAGTCGTCACGCTCGAGGGCAACCTGGAATTCAATAGCCTCGCGCAGACGGCCAATGGCACGATCACCGCGAAGGTGGATGGCGGCCAGATGGCTACGTGCACCGTCACCGCCGACGCCAATTCGTACAACCTCACGTGCGAGGGCGCGGATGCCGACGGTCTCAATGCCGACGAAGCCGCCGCGCTGCAGTCAATCGGCGACGCCGTTGGCAAGGTCCAGGAGGTCTTCAACGGACTGTTCGGACCGCCGCTAGGCATCCTGGGCGCCTAGCCCTGCACCGGCTGCACGAAACCCCCCGTCCGGCCCTGGCCGGGCGGGGGGTTTTGCCGTATTAGGTAGGCATGACCACACGACGCGGCTTTCTCCGCTCCCTGGTGGCCGCCACGGCGGCCGTCCCCGCGCTGAAGAACCACGCGGTCGCGCGCGTCGTCAGCGCGAATCGCGGGGTGCTCGGCCGATCCCCCGACCAAGTCGCGCAGGACGAAGACTACTGGCAGACCATCCAACAGGCCTTCGACATCGACCGCGGGCTGATCAACCTGAACAACGGCGGCGTGGCGCCCTCCCCGCGGGTGGTGCAGCAGGCGTTCGAGCGTTACCTGGCGATCTCGAACCAGGCGCCGGCGATCACGATGTGGGGATGGATCGAGCCCGAGATCGAATCGGTGCGGCGGCGGCTCGCGGCGAGCTTCGGCTGCGACGCCGAGGAGATGGCGATCACCCGCAACGCGAGCGAAGCGCTGGAGATCGTCCAGCTGGGACTGGCCCTCGAGCGGGGCGACGAGGTCCTGACGACGACGCAGGACTACCCGCGGATGATCACGACGTGGAAGCAGCGCGAGCGGCGCGACGGGATCGTGCTGAAGCAGATCACCTTCCCCGTCCCCCCACCCTCGCAGGACGACCTGGCCAACCGCATCGAGCAGGCGATCACGCCGCGCACCAAGGTCATCCACATCTGCCACATCACGAACCTGACGGGCCAGATCTTTCCCGTGAAGAAGATCTGCCAGCTGGGACGCGCGCGGGGCATCGAGGTGATCGTGGACGGGGCGCACGCCTACGCCCACTTCCCGTTCACACGGGACGAGCTCGACTGCGACTACTACGGAACGAGCCTGCACAAGTGGCTGACGGCGCCGATCGGCACGGGGTTCCTGTACGTGCGACGCGAGAAGATCGAGAAGATCTGGCCGATGATGGCGGCGCCCCCCGAGATGAACGGCAACATCCGCAAGTTCGAGGAGATCGGGACGCATCCCGCGGCGAATCACAACGCGATCGCCGAGGCGCTGACCTTCTACGAGAGCATGGGCCCCGAGCGCAAGGCGGCGCGGCTGCGCTTCCTGCGCGACCGGTGGGCGAAGCGGCTCGACAAGGTACCGGGCGTCCGGATTCTGACGCCTTACGATCCCGCTCAGTCGTGCGGGCTCGCCTCGGTCTCCGTGGCCAACGTGGACCCGGGCAAGATCGGCGGGTACCTGTGGGACAAGTACCGCATCATTGTCACGCCCATCGTGCACCCGGAGTTCAGCTGCGTGCGGGTGACGCCGAACGTGTACACGACACTGGGCGAGATCGACCGGTTCGCGGACGTCATGGAGAGCATCGCCCGGAAGGGGATTCCCGCATGAGACGATTGATCCTCCCCCTGCTCACCCTCTCCCTCGCCGCCTGCGGCGGGGACAAGGGCGGCCAGCAAGCGGTGAACCGCGACACGCTCACCGAGCGCCAGAGGGACAGCATCCTCGCCAAGTCGCGCATCCCCGGAGCGAGCGGGGTCGGCCGCGCGATGACGGCCGCCGACTCGACGAGCGCCGGCGTCCGCCGCGGGGATTCGGTGGCGGCAGACACGACGCTGCGGTAATGCCCCGGGGGGGAGGGGGGGGGCGGGGGCGGGGGCGGGGACGAGAACTCGCCGGCGTCCTGCTGACCCTCGTCGCCGCCGCGTGCGGGCCCGCCGATCCCTGCGCCGGCTACCAGTTCCGCCGCCTGGAGCGATTCTCGCACCCCTACGCCGGCGCGTGGATCGTGGCGCGCGGCGACACGCTCACCTTTCCCGATTCCCCCCCGATGAGCGACCGCTTCCGCTTGGGGGCGGTCCTGCTCGACAGCGCCACCGTCGTCGTGGGCCGCGACTGCCTGTTGCGCGGGCGCATCGTGTTCCGCGCCCCGCGCGCGGAGACACTGGCCGTCACGTGGTTCGGCCAACCGGAGCAGGCGATCGTCAACGGCTGGCCGGCCGACCTCGGGCCGTTCGCGGG
>JBGPOM010000306.1:0-2919 GCA_041488075.1 Gemmatimonadota bacterium | reverse complement strand
GGCGAGCACCGGCAGACACGAGCCTCGCCGCCCGCTGGGAGCGCGCGCGCCGGCTCGCCGCCCGGGCCGATGCCGCCCTGGCAGCCGGCGACCTCGAGGCCTTCGGGCGCTTGTATCGTGAGCTTGTCGGGCTGCTTGCTCCGGCCCCGCAGCCCCGCTAGGTTGCGCCGCCGTGCCCTCCCCGTCCGGGACCATTGTCGTCGCGTTGGGTGGCAACGCCGTCGCCCCCCAGGGCGAGCGGCCGACGATCAGCAACCAGTTCCACTACACCCGCGCGAGCCTGGCCCCGCTGGTCGACCTGGCGCGGGCCGGGTGGCGCATCGCGCTGGTGCACGGGAACGGCCCCCAGGTGGGGGATGAGCTGGCGCGCAACGAGATCGCCGGCGACCAGGTGGAGCCGCTCCCCCTCGGCGTGCTGGTGGCGGGGACGGCGGGGTGGATGGGCTACATGATCCAGCAGTCGCTGCAAAACGCCCTGGCGCGCGCCGGCGTGCAGCGCACCGTGGTCACGCTCATCACGCAGACGCTGTGCGACGCCGACGACCCGAACCTCCGCACGCCGTCCAAGCCGATCGGCCACGCGCTCGACGCCGTGCGCGTGGCGCGGCTCCAGGCGCGCGGCGTCACGGTGCGCGAGGAGAAGCCCGGGCAGTGGCGGCGCCTCGCGCCCAGCCCGCGACCGGTGGGCATCGTGGAACGCGACACGGTGCGCCACCTGGTGTCGGCGGGGCACATCGTGGTCGCCTGCGGCGGCGGCGGCCCACCGGTCTTTGCGGACCCCGGCGTCGGCCTCGAGGGGATCGACGCCGTCGCCGATAAGGACCGCGTCGCGGCGATTCTCGGGCGGGAGATCGAGGCCAGCGTGCTGCTGATCCTCACCAATGTGGACGCCGTGTACCGCGGGTACGGGACGCCGCGCCAGGAGGCGATCCGGCGCCTCTCGCTCGCGCAGGCGGATCATCTGCTGGCGGGCACGGAGCTGGGCACGGGGAGCATGCGGCCCAAGGTCGAGGCGGCGGCGGATTTCGTGCGCGCCGGGGGCGAGCGGGCGGTCATCGCCGAGCTGGCGCACGGCCTGGCGGCGCTCGAGGGCGAGGCCGGCACGACCATCACGCAGGAGCACCGGTGAATCTGCACGAGTACCAGGCGCGCGACATCCTGCGGCGGCACGGCATCCCCGTGCCGCCGGGCGACGTCGCGTCGACGCCCGCCGAAGTGAGGGTGATCGCCGAACGGCTGGGCGGGCAGGTCGTCGTGAAGGCACAAGTGCACACCGGCGGGCGCGGCAAGGCAGGCGGCGTGAAGCTGGCCAAGACCGCGGCCGAGGCCGAGGCCCACGCGCGGGCGATCCTCGGCATGACGATCAAGGGCCTGACAGTGCACAAGGTCCTGGTGGCGCCGGCGGCCCAGATCGCGTCCGAGAGCTACGTCGGGATCATCGTGGACCGGGCGTCGCAGCGGCCCGTGCTGATGGTGAGCCCCGCGGGCGGCATCGACATCGAGGAAGTGGCGGCCAAGACACCCAAGAAGATCTTCCGGCTCGCCGTGGATCCGCGCTACGGCCTGCTGCCCCACCAGGCGCTCGGCTTCGGGTTCGCCCTGTATCAGGACGTGGCGCAGGCGCGCGCCGCCGCCGACATCATGCAGAAGCTGTACGCCGCGGTGTATGCCGTGGGCGCATCGCTCGCCGAGATCAACCCGCTCGTGACGACGCCGGATGGGCAGGTCCAGGCGCTCGACGCGAAGATCGTCGTGGACGACAACGAGCTCGACCGTCGGCCCGAGATCGCCGCGCTGCGCGACGCCTCGGCCGACGCGCCGTCCGAAGTCGCGGCGCGTGAGGCAGGGCTCACGTTCATCAAACTGGACGGCAGTGTGGGCTGCTGCGTCAACGGCGCCGGCCTCGCGATGGCCACGATGGACCTGGTGAAATTCTACGGCGGCTCCCCGGCCAATTTCCTGGACATCGGCGGCAGCTCGAACCCGCAGAAGGTGGTGAGCGCGCTGCGGATCATCACTACCGACCCCAGCGTCCGCGTGATCCTGTTCAACATCTTCGGCGGCATCACCCGTTGCGACGACGTCGCCAACGGCATCGTTCAGGCGACCCGGGAGTTCCCGCTCCAGGTGCCGATCGTGATCCGGCTGACCGGCACAAACGAGCGCGAAGCGGTGCAGATCCTGACAAACGCCGGGTTCTCAGCCCTGACCGACATGGACGAAGCGGTGAAGCAGGCGGTGGCCCTCACATGAGCGCCTTCATCGATCGATCCACCAGGCTCGTCGTGCAGGGGATCACCGGCCGCGACGGTTCGTTCCACACGAAGCAGATGATCGCCTACGGCACGCAGGTCGTGGCGGGCGTGACCCCCGGGAAGGGCGGCCAGCGGTTCGAGGGCGCGGTACCGGTGTTCAACACGGTGGCCGATGCCGTGCGCGACACGCAGGCCAACACCAGCGTGATCTACGTCCCGGCGACCGTGGCCGCGTCGGCGATTTTCGAGGCCGCGGACGCCGGGATCGCGCTCATCGTCTGCATCACCGAGGGGATTCCGGTGCTCGACCTGACCCGCGTTCTGCCGTTCGTGACCGAGCGCGGCGCGCGGCTGATCGGCCCGAATTGCCCGGGGCTCATCGCGCCGGGGAAGAGCAAGGTGGGAATCATTCCCGGGAACATCTGCAAGCCGGGGAAGATCGGCGTCGTGTCGCGCAGCGGCACGCTCACCTACGAGATCATTCACCAACTGTCGACGCAGGGGTACGGCCAGTCCACCTGTGTCGGGATCGGCGGCGACCCGCTCATCGGCACGAACTTCATCGACTGCCTGGCGGCGTTCCAGGCCGACCCCGAGACCGAGGCGATCGTGCTGATCGGCGAGATCGGCGGCACCGACGAGCAGCAGGCGGCCGAGTTCGTGC
>JBGPOM010000305.1:0-2925 GCA_041488075.1 Gemmatimonadota bacterium | reverse complement strand
CCAGCCTCGCTGGTCGCCCGACGGGGCCAGACTGTTGTTCCTGACGCGCGGGGGGGTGTCGGTGGCGCCGGCGCTGGGGGGCACGTCCCGGGCGGTGGCGCCCGGAGGGGGACGCATCGGTGTGACGTCCGCCGCGTGGTCGCCGGACGGCCGCGAGATCGCGTTCACGCGCGTCGATTCGCTGTTTGTCGTGCCCGCGGACGGCGGGGCGGGGGGAACGGCCAGGCTCGTCGCGACGGGCTTCGATCTGCACTCGTGCAGCTGGGCGCCGCACGGGCGATGGATCGTGTGCGTTTCGTTGAACAGCGAAGCGGTGCGGCCCGGCACGACATTCGGCAACATCGCACCGAGCGCGATCGTGCTGTTTCCGGTCGATGAGGCCGCCGGGGCCGCGGGAGCCGCGGCTGTGCGCATCGCCGAGCCGACCGCATTCAACCAGAGTCCCGTGTTCTCGCCGGACGGTCTGCGGTTGTTCTTCCTGTCAAACCGCGACGGCCCGCGCGATGTGTACGCGGTATCCCTGTCATCGGGCGGGCGGCCGCGCGGCCAGCCGGTCCGCCTCTCGACGGGGCTCGGCGCCATCTCGATCTCCCTGTCGGCGGATGGCCGGCGGCTCGCCTATGCGGTCTACGGGGCGCGGGCCAACATCTGGTCGCTGCCCATCCCCGCGGTGCCTCCCGGCACTGCGGCGGGCGCGATGCCGGTGACTCGCGGCAGCCAGGTGATCGAGGCGATGCGGGTGAGCCGCGACCACCGCTGGCTGGTGTACGACTCCGACATCAGGGGCAACGCCGATATCTACCGTGTCCCGATTGGCGGAGGCGTGCCCGAACAGCTCACGAACGATCCGGCCGACGAGTTCGCGGGCGACCTCGCGCCGGATGGGAGCGCCATCGCCTATCACTCGTGGCGCACGGGAACGCGCGACATCGAGGTGAAGCCTCTGAACGGCGGTCCGATCGAGCGCGTGACGGACACGCCGGCGCAGGAGAGCTATCCAGTCTGGTCACCGGACGGCCAGGCGCTCGCGTTTTACGATCAGCTGCGCCCGTTTCAGATGCTGGTGGCGCGGCGCGGGCCCGACGGTCATTGGGCGCCGCCGGTCGCGGTGGCCACGGCGGTGAACGATCCCGACTGGTCTCCCGACGGCCGCTGGATGTCGTATGTGCGATCGGAGAGCAGCTCGGACGCCGGGCCGATCATCCTGATTCCAACGGCGGGGGGCGCTGCGCGCCTGCTGTTCACACCGGGCGGCGCTGTCCCGTTCCCCGAGCGCGCCCGCTGGAGTCCCGACAGCCGCTTCCTGTACTTCAAGGCCCACGATGAGCGCGGGCGGACCTCATTCTGGAGCGTCAGCGCGCAGGGCGGCCCGCCCCGGATGCTCGTGCGGCTCGAGGATCCTTCCTGGCAGTCGAACCGCAAGGACTTTGCGACGGACGGCAAGCGGTTCTACTTCGCGGTCGAAGACCGTCAGAGCGATGTATTCGTCGCGGACTTGATCGTGCGGTAGATCCCAGGCTACAGCAGCAGCGTCTCCACCCGGTATGCGTGCACCAAGCCCCCCCCATCGGCCTCGGGACACGAGAACACCGTGAAATGGCCGTCCTGCGATGCCACCAGCGCCAGCGCATCGTGCTGCTCGTGTACGAACTGGGCCGCCGAGAGATGGCGCGTGCCGCCCAGCTCCAACGGATGGATCACGACCGGCGCGAGTCCACGGATCGGCTCTTTCACCACGACCCGCTCGACGGCCACCACGCCCGCGCGGCGGCCGATCTTCGCCCCGAACGCGAGGACCTCCCACCGGTCGCTCAGCACCGTGGCTCCATCCACCGCCGTGAGCCCGCCGATAGCGTCCACCGCCGCGCGAAACGCCTCGTGCCAGGTCCCGTCGACCGATCGCTCGGCCGCGGCCGCCCGCATCAGGTCGCCGAGCTTCGAGAACGGCGGCGCCACCGCGTACGGCACCGGCCAGAGAATCGACTCCCGCCACGCGTCCGCGTTGTGCGGCACGACCAGCAGCGATCCCCCGTGCCCGTGCGCGCGCATCGAGAGGGCGAGCTGCAGCAACACGCTCTGGTCTTTCCCGCCAGGGCCATCCACGCCGAGCAGCGACGTCACGAAGGACGGGCACTCGGACGACAGCGCCCCCTCGGCATCCACGATCTTGACCTGCTCCCCCTCGAGCACCGCGACGTTGCTGAACTTTCCCCCGGGTTCGGCGCGCCGCTGCTTGATGACGAGCAACCCCGGCTCGACCACCTCGAGCACAAAACAGTGCGGCGGCAGGGAACGGGTGGCGCCCCACACGTACGGGTCGCCGTTCGACCCGTCGCGCCACACGCCGAGGTGGATGCCGGGGCGCTCGACGGCGGGTGCGAGCCGCGTCAGGGTGGCGGGGTCGAGCGGCAGCACGCGCTCGAGCTGAAGTGAATGGCCCGCCGCCGCGGGTGGGAGATAGGCGAGGGAGATCTTGGGCGAGCGCCCCTCTTCCTGCCGCAGGCTGGCCCAGAACGCCGCATCCACGATCCGCTCCACCACCAGCGCGTCGGGCACGCCGTGGAAGTGAGCCTCGACCGTCGCGGCGACCGACTGCGCTGGGGGATAGGCTGGACCCTTTGGGTCGAGCGTCATTTCCCCGATTTCTTCGGCTTGATCGGCTTGCCCTGGCGCTGCGGCGGCGGCGCGGGCGGCTCCTCGTCCGCGCGCGAGCCCTCGCGATAGGCGTAGACCCGGGTGAACTCCGCCCCGAGCAGGAAGACCTGCGCGGAGTAGAAGACCCAGATCAGCAACATCACGAGCGAGCCGGCCGCGCCGAACGCCGAGGTGAGGCTGGTCATGCCGACGAGGCCGAGCAAGAGCTTGCCGATCTCGAACAGGACAGCGGTCACCGCCGCGCCGATCCACACGTCGTGCCAGGCGATG
>JBGPOM010000304.1:0-2934 GCA_041488075.1 Gemmatimonadota bacterium | reverse complement strand
TGACCGTGACGCGCGAGCGGGCTCTCGCCGAGGCGGCGCAAGCCGACAGAGAGATCCGCCAGGGCAAGTGGCGGGGCCCACTGCACGGCATCCCGTATGGCGTCAAAGACCTGCTCGCGGTCAAGGGCTACCCGACCACCTGGGGGGCCGAGCCGTATCGCGAGCAACGGTTGGACGCCGATGCGACCGTCGTGGAGCGCCTCGGCGCTGCCGGGGCGGTGCTGGTCGCGAAGCTCGCGATGGTCGAGCTGGCGGGGGGGATGGGCTACAACCAGGCGAACGCGTCGTTCACCGGCCCCGGCAAGACGCCGTGGAACGCCGGGTATTGGAGCGGCGGCTCCTCGAGTGGCCTGGGGGCCGCGGTCGCCGCTGGGCTCGTGCCGTTCGCGATCGGCTCGGAGACGTCGGGATCGATTCTCACGCCCGCCGCCTACTGCGGCGTGACCGGTCTGCGTCCGACCTACGGGCTGGTGAGCCGTCACGGCGCGATGGCCCTCGCCTGGACGATGGACAAGCTGGGTCCGCTGGGCCGCTCCGCCGGGGACTGCGCGCTCGTGCTCGCGGCCATCGCGGGCCCGGATGCGCGCGATCCGTCGGCGGTGGCCCACGGCTTCACGGTGCCACCCGTGCCGCGGGCGAAGCGCCGTTTCCGGGTCGGGATCCCCAAGGGCGCCGACGAGAGCATCCAGCCCGAAGTGGCCGCGAACTTCCGCGCGTCGCTCACGGCGATCGCCGACAGCATCGACGTCGTGGAAGGCGTGGAGCTGCCCGACCTACCCTACGGCGCCGTCGCGGGGATGATCATCGCCGCCGAGGGCGCCAGCGCCTTCGACGACCTCTTGAAGACCGGAAAGCTCGCCCAGCTCACCGCCCCCGAGGACCGCACCGGCGGCTATCCCGCGCTGGCGATCTCGGCGCCGGACTACCTGCGGGCGCTGCGCGTGCGCCGGCCGATGCAACGCGCCCTCGATGCATTCCTGAAGCAGTTCGACGTCGTGGCGACCCCGACGCGCACGACGGTGGCCAGCCCGATCGACAAGGCATTCCGCGACGGCTGGCCGGGGATCACCGGGGGCGCCAACGTGATCGGGCCGACGAACGTCGTGGGCGTGCCCGGGATCTCGGTGCCGAACGGGTTCGGGGTGCAGGGGTTGCCCACCGGCCTGGCGTTCGCCGCCCGGGCGTTCGACGAGGGAAAGCTCGTGGCGCTGGCGCGGCTCTATCAGTCGCGCAGCGACTGGCACACCCGCCGGCCACCGCTGGACTGAGAGGCAATCATGCGACCCGTGAGCCATACGTTCGTCGATTCCGTCAGGGCCCCAATCGTTCAGGTTTTCGCCCTCATCACCGATCCCGGCCGTATCGCGCAGTGGCTTCCCGGCTGCGACGCCGTCGAGAGCGCTGTGCCATTCGCGAAGGGGGTCCGATTCAAGGCGCGGTTCGGCGAGCGCACGAGCGAGTTCGAGATCGTGGACTTTGCCGCGCCTGCCACATTCGGGTGGACGGAGCGTGGGCAGCGAAAGGGCACCAAGCTGTTCCTGCGGCTCGATGTGACGGGCACGACGACGGCCGTGACCGTCAGAGAAGTCTGGACCCCTCGATCCTTCCTCGGCTGGGTGCGGGGCCGCTTCTTCGAGAGGCGCCAGGTACAGCGCCGCCTTCAGGCCATCGTGCACAACCTGCGCGCCCTCCTGACGTCCTGAGCTCGATGCTCACTCTCGTCAAGCTGTTGCGGCGGCACGCCCTATAGCCGCGCGCGGATCTCCGCGAGCAGCGCCTCCCGCTTGACCGGCTTGGTCAGGAGCGGCACCGAGAGCTCGCGGGTCTTGCGCGCAAGACCTGGCGTCGCTTGGCCGCTGAGCATGATGGCGGGCAGGCGCCGCAGGACGGGGTCGCCCCGCAGCTCTTGCAGCAACGCCAGCCCGTCCATCCCCGGCATCTGGTAGTCGGTAACAATCAAGTGTGGCGTCCGGGCGCGCGCGAACTCGAGGCCCTGTCGGCCATCGGACGCCACGAGGCACGAGTAGCCGGCGCGCCGCATGATCTTTCTCAGGGTCCGTGCCGCCGAGGGATCATTCTCGACCAGAAGCACCACGGGCCGCGGCGGCGCCGCGAGCAGGTGCCGCCCGCGTTCCACGACGCCCTCCGCCGTGGGCGCCGCCTGGGTCCAATGGTCGGTGAACCCGGGTGTGTCGGCGTCGCCCACGATCACCGCGGGGAGGTCGAACAGCAGGGGCTCGAGCTCCAGCCGCTGCAACACCGCACGGCAGTGCATGTCGGACAGC
The DNA here is from genome assembly GCA_041488075.1 of Gemmatimonadota bacterium. GTDB lineage: Bacteria > Gemmatimonadota > Gemmatimonadetes > Gemmatimonadales > GWC2-71-9 > 20CM-2-65-7. Next base: position 649 of record JBGPOM010000304.1, on the reverse strand, counting down.
TCGAGCCCGAGCACGAGGAGATCCACCGGTGCCTCATGGAGGCGCGCGAGGGCTTCGGCCCCCGTGGCGGCCGTGACGACGCGCCACCCTTCGGCGCGCGCGCGGGCGGCGGCGAGATGCTGCCAGTCGGGATCGCTGTGGGCGATCAGCACGGCGATCGCGCGCGCCGTCCCGCGTACCGCCTCGCGAACCTCGGCCGGGCGCCCCTGTGCGGGCGCCAGCGGCAAGCGCACAAAGAACCGCGAGCCCACGCCGGGCTCGCTCGTGGCCCACAGCCGTCCCCCGATGGCCTCCACGATCCGCCGGCTGATGGACAGGCCAAGGCCGGCGCCGCCATGCTCCCGCGTGGTCGAGCTGTCCAGCTGCCGGAACGGTTCGAAGACGGCCAGGAGCTTGTCGGTCGGGATGCCTGGCCCCGCGTCGGCCACCTCCGTCACCGCGGCGTCGCCGTCGCGCCACCAGCGCACGTCGACGCGGCCACCGCGTGGCGAGAACTTCACGGCGTTGGAGAGGAGGTTCACCAGCACCTGTTCCAGCCGGCCGCGCACCCCCTGCACCAGCACCGCGTCGGCCGGCGGCGCCACCGCGATGGTCACGCCTTGCTCGCCGGCGAACGCCGCCACGGCCTCGACGCTCGATTCGACGGCTA
>JBGPOM010000303.1:0-2959 GCA_041488075.1 Gemmatimonadota bacterium | reverse complement strand
GTCTGCCAGCTGACCGACTTGAAGCCCCATGTGCTGCGCTACTGGGAGAGCCAGTTCCGCTTCCTGAACCCCGCCAAGAACCGCTCGGGGAACCGCGTGTATCAGCGGCGCGAAATCGAGCTGATCATGCTCGTGAAACACCTCCTCTACACCGAGAAGTACACGATCGAGGGCGCGCGCCAGAAGATCGAGCAGTACCGCCGCTCGGGAGAGCTGAAGCCCGAAGCGCGCCGCGCCCTCGCCACCGAAACGGTCAAGGAGCTGCGGGCGGACCTGAAGTCGGTGCTGGGCATCCTCGAGGGGAACAACTCGCCGAATGCCGGGTCGCGCTGATCTCCGCATCGCCGTCGTGATCCCCGCCTACCAGGCGGCCGCCACGGTGGGCGCGGTCGTGGCGGGCGCGCGGACGATGGCACCGGTGTACCTGGTCGACGACGGATCGACGGATGGGACGGGGAACGCGGGACGGGAGAGGGGGGCCACGCTGTTGACCCACGCGACGAACCGCGGCAAGGGCGCGGCGCTCGCGACCGGGATCGCGGCGGCCCTCGCCGGCGGCGCCGAAGTGATAGTCACGCTCGACGCCGACGGCCAGCATCCCCCCGAGGCGATCCCTCGTCTCGTCGCGCCGATCGCCGCGGGCCGCGCCGACCTGGTCCTCGGCGCGCGCGCGCGGTCGGGCGCCATGCCGCTGCCGCGCCGGCTCACCAATTGGCTCTCGGCCCGCCTGGCGAGCCGGATCGGCGGGCAGGGGGTGAGCGACGCCCAGACGGGGTTCCGGGCGTTCACGCGCGAGGTGGCGCAGCAGGTGCGGCCCGCCGAGGAGCGCTACGACTACGAGACGGCGTTCCTGCTGGGGGCCCTGCATGCCGGGTGCCGCGTGACCTGCGTGGCAATTCCCACGATCTACGATGCCGCCGAGAGCCACTTCCGGCTGTGGTCGGACACGTGGCGGGTGGCGCGCGTGTTCGCGCGGTACGCCGGGCGGATCCTGGCCGGCGCGACATGAAGATCCTGATCTCGAACGACGACGGCATTCTGGCGCGCGGCATCGCCTTGCTCGCGGAGGTGTGCGCGTCGGTGGGGCAGGTGACCGTCGTCGCCCCCGACCGGGAGCAGAGCGGCACGTCGCATTCGCTCACCTTGCATCGGCCCGTGCGGGCGAACCGGCGCGCCGACGGCGCCTTCCAGGTGGACGGGACGCCCACGGACTGCGTGCTCCTCGCGCTCGGCGCACTCATGCCGGAGCGTCCCGACTGGGTGATCTCCGGGGTCAACCACGGGCCGAACATGGGGGAGGACGTGCTGTATTCGGGCACCGTCGCCGCGGCGATGGAGGGTCTCGCCGCCGGGATCCCGAGCATCGCCGTGTCGTACGGCACATTCGACCTCGAGCACCTGGAGAGCCACCGCGCCGGTCTGCAACGCCTCATTGAGCGCATCGTGAAGGTCGAAAACTTCCCCGAAGAGACGCTGCTGAACATCAACCTGCCGGCCATTCCGGCGGACCAGGTGAAGGGCGTGAAGGTCACGAGCCTCGGTAACCGCGTCTTCCACGAGGAGATCGCCCGCATGAAGGATCCGTGGGGGCGGGACATCTACTGGATCGGCGGGGGGCACGTTACCTGGTCGGGAGGCGCCGACTCCGACTTCCAGGCGGTGAAGGACGGGTACATCTCGGTGACCCCGCTGCACGTGGACCTGACCAATTACGAGCTGCTCGAGGTCGTGCGGCAGTGGAATCTCGGGGGGGGGGCATGACGGGCCGGGACGGCTTCGGCGGGTACCGCACCCGGCTCGTGGAGGGGCTGCGCGCCAAGGGCATCCGTGACCTCGCCGTGCTGCGCGCCTTCGCGGAGACGCCGCGCCATCTGTTCGTGCCCCAGGCGCTGCGCCACCGGGCCTACGAGGACGCCGCCCTGCCGATCGGCAACGGCCAGACCATCTCCCAGCCGTTCACCCAGGCGCGCTACCTCGAAACGCTCGGGCTGACGGGCAAGGAGCGGGTGCTCGAGATCGGTACCGGCTCGGGCTATCAGACGGCGCTCCTCGCCGCGCTCGCAGACCAGGTGTTCACGATCGAGCGGGTGCGGGCCCTCGCCGAAGCGGCCCAGGCGGCGCTCAAGGCGGCGGCTGCGGCCAACGTGTCGCTGCTCGTGGGCGACGGGACCCTCGGGTGGAGCGCGTATGCGCCCTACCACGCCATTCTCGTCGCCGCCGGGGGGCCGGAGGTGCCTGAGCCCCTCGTGGAGCAGCTGGCGCCGGGGGGACGGATGATCATCCCGCTCGGCGCGAAAGGCGCGCAGACCCTCACCCTGGTCCAGCGGGCCGAGGTTGGGATGGGGGGGGGCATCCGAACGACACCCCTCGGCGAGGCGCGGTTCGTCCCCCTCGTGGGGGAGCACGGCTTCGATGCTTGAACGGTTCATCGACTGGTTGCTCTCCAGCCTGCTGCACCTCGGCTACCCGGGGATCGTCGGGCTGATGGCCATGGAGTCGTCAGTGCTGCCGGTGCCGAGCGAGCTGGTGATGCCGCCGGCCGGCTACTGGGCGGCGAAGGGCGAGATGAACTTCGTGGTCGCCGTAGCGTGCGGGGTGATGGGGAGCGTCATCGGCGCGCTCGTGAACTATTACGGCGCGCATTGGATCGGTGGCCCGTTCCTGCGGCGTTACGGCAAGTACGTCTTCCTGACCGAAACCGCGCTGGCGCGCTCGGAGCGGTTCTTCGCGCGGCATGGCGAGTTCAGTACATTCGTGGGGCGGCTGTTTCCGGTCGTACGGCATCTCATCTCGATCCCCGCGGGCCTGCACCGGATGCCGCTTCCCAAGTTCATCACGTACACGGCCCTGGGCGCCCTCGTCTGGTGCACGATCCTCACGGGGATCGGCTACGCGCTGGGCCGGAACGAAGCGGTCCTGCGCAACGACGAAGTGCAGCGCTACGTCACCTGGGCTCTCG
>JBGPOM010000302.1:0-2960 GCA_041488075.1 Gemmatimonadota bacterium | reverse complement strand
CCTCGCCGATCAGCTCGCCCTTTCCCGCACGCACGCCGGCCGCCTCATCGCCGACAAGCTCGTCACCGCCCGCGGGGCGACCCGCCCGCTCCGCGCCTCCGCCCTGCTGGAGCGGGGCGCGGAGATCACCGTCCGGCTGCCGGCGGAGGCGCCGCCCCGCACCTACGCTCCCGCCCACGCCGACCTGCGCTTCGTGTACGAGGACGAGCATCTTGCCGTGCTCGACAAGCCGGCGGGACTCGTGGTGCACCCCGGTCCCGGCCACTGGGACGACACGCTCGTGAACGTGCTCGTGGGGCGGGGCACGGCGCTCTCGGGCGGAGCGGGAGAGGGGCGGCCCGGCATCGTGCACCGGCTCGACCGTGACACGTCCGGGTTGCTGGTGGTGGCCAAGACCGACACCGCGCATCGGCGGCTGGCCGGGGCGATCGAGCGGCGCCAGGTGTCGCGCGTCTACGCGGCGCTCGTGTGGGGGCACCTCCGCAAGAGCCCCGTCGACATCGAGGCGCCGATCGCGCGCCATCCCAAGGAGCGCAAGCGGATGACCGTCGCCGACGGCGGACGGCACGCGCTCACGCACGCCAGCGTCGTCGCGCGCTTCGGGATCGTCGATCTCCTGCGCGTGCGGCTCGGGACGGGGCGCACGCACCAGATCCGCGTGCACCTCGCGCACATCGGGCATCCGGTGGTGGGCGACCGCGAGTATGCGTTCGGCGGAAGCCGGCGCGTCACCCCGTCGGAGCGGCGCGCCGCCGAGCGGCTCGAGGCGCTCGCGCCGCGTCAGCTGCTCCACGCCGCCGCCCTCTCGTTCGCGCATCCGGTGACCGGGGCGCCGCTGGCGCTCGAGTCCGAGTGGCCCACCGACCTGCGGCCGGCGCTCGCCGAAGCGGCCGGCGACGCGAACTTGCTTGCCGAGCGCAACCCCTTGCAGTATCTTGGCTTCTTCGCATCCGATGAGTGAAGCAACCCTCGTCCGACTGCTGGTTTTCCGGGTGGGAAACCTGATTTGCGCGGCCGAGGTGGATCAAGTGCGGGAGATCCTCCCCCGCCTCCCAACGACGCGCATTCCGGGCGCGCCCCCGGTCGTCGCGGGGCTCGCGAACGTCCGCGGGACACTCGTCACCGTGGTCGAGGGGTGGCGCGCGCTCGGACAGCCCGAGCCCGCCGCGGGGGTGGGGGAGGGGTGGAGCACCGTCCTGCTCGAGGTGGGCGAGCGGCGAACGCTCGCCGGCTTCACGGTCGATGAAGTGATGGACATGCTCGTGGTCGACGCGGCGACGCTCGAGGAACGCGGGGGGGCGGGGGGCGGCCTCGCCGGCGTCGACCCGATACTGGTGCGGGCCGTGGGCCGGCGCGGCGACAACCTGTTCGTGGTGCTGGACGTGGCCGCGCTGCTCGGGCCGATTCTGACTATTCAGGGGAGGGCGCAGTGAGCCACACGGTTCTCGTCTGCGACGATGCCATCTTCATGCGGACGATGATCAGCGATATCCTGGCGCAGGCCGGGTTCGAGATCGTCGGCGAGGCCGAGACGGGGACGCAGGCGGTCGAGAAGTACCGGCAGCTGAAGCCCGACCTCGTCACCATGGACATCGTGATGCCCGACATGGGGGGGATCGACGCCGTGCGGGAGATCGTGAAGAACGATCCCGACGCCAAGATCCTGATGTGCAGCGCCATGGGGCAGCAAGCGCTCGTGGTGGAAGCGATCCAGGCGGGCGCCAAGGACTTCGTCGTGAAGCCGTTCCAGCCGTCCCGCGTTCTGGAAGCCGTCCAGCGCGTGCTGGGGTAGCGATGGACCTGTCGCAGTACGCCGAGTTGTTCCTGGCCGAGAGCCGGGAGCACCTGAGCGCCTGCAACCAGCTGTTGCTCGAGTGGGAGCGGCGCCCGGCGGCGCCGGAGCCGGTCGGGGGCATTTTCCGGGCGGTGCATACCGTGAAGGGGATGGCGGCCACGATGGGCTACGCCCGGGTCGCCGACCTCGCCCACCGCATGGAAAACCTGCTCGATCACCTGCGGCGCGGCGGCCGTCCGCCGGATGACGAGACCCTCCAGCTGCTGTTCCGCGCGACCGATGCGCTCGAGCAGGCGGTCGACCTGGCCGTAGCGGGCCGCGAGCGCGATGCCGACGTCGCGGGCGTGGCGGCGGAGTTGGACCGCGTCATGGTGCGGCTCGCGCCCGGCGCGCCGGCCCCCGCCCCCGAGCCCGACGTCGTGCCCCTCCCCGTCCTGGGCGGGACCGGCCGGTTGATCCAGGTCGAGCTGCGGCCCGAGGCGCCGATCAAGGGCGGCCGCGCCATGCTGATCCTGCGCAAGGCGCAGAGCCTTGGCGGTGTGCACGGGATCGCGCCGCCGCCGGCGGCGTTCGAAGCGGAGGAGTTCGACGGCCGCTTCCGCTTCCGGCTCGAGACGTCCGCCTCGGCGCCGGAGATCGAGGCGGCGGTGCGCGCCGCCGGTGACGTCGAGCGCGTGACGGTCGGGGACGACGACGCGCACACCCCGCGCATCGACGGCGGTGTTGAGTCCGCCCCCGGGGAGGCGGGACGCAGCCGTCACATCCGCGTGGACCTGCGGCGGCTCGATGCCCTGATGGACCTGATCGGCGAGCTGGTGACGGCGCGCGGCCGGCTGAACGACCTGGCGGCGGAGCGGCGCGATCCCGCGATCGACGACGTGGCGATCCAGGTGTCGCGTCTCTCGGCCGACCTGCAGGCGGAAATCATCCAGGCGCGGATGACGCCCGTGTGGCAGGTGTTCGACCGCTTCCCGCGCCTCGTTCGCGACGTGGCGCGCCAGCTCGACAAGCAGGTGGCGTTCAAGGTCGAGGGGAAGGAGATCGAGCTCGACCGCGCGATCCTCGACGAGCTGGGCGATCCGCTGGTGCACCTGCTGCGCAACGCGGTGGACCACGGGATCGAGGCTCCAGCCGAGCGGCGGCGGCGCGGCAAGGCGCCGGAGGG
>JBGPOM010000301.1:0-2974 GCA_041488075.1 Gemmatimonadota bacterium | reverse complement strand
CGGCGCCAGCGCGTCGTTGACCGCGTTCAGCAGCGCCGGCAAGGCCCCCACCGTGCCGGCTTCGCCGACGCCCTTGGCTCCGAGTGGGTTGGCCTCCGTCGGCACCTCGTGGGAGTCCACGTCGAAGAACGGCACGTCGGCGGCCCGCGGGATCGCGTAGTCCATGAACGAGCCGGTGAGAAGCTGGCCCGTCGTCGCGTCGTAGGCGATCAGCTCGAAAAGCCCCTGGCCAAGCCCCTGGGCCACGCCCCCATGGATCTGGCCCTTCACGAGCATCGGGTTCACCATCCGCCCGACGTCGTCGACGACGGTGTAGCGCACGACGGAGACCGCGCCGGTCTCCGCGTCGATCTCGACTTCGCACACGTGGCACCCGTTGGGGAAGGTGACCGCGGGCGGCGTGAACGCCGCGGTCTCGCCGAAGCCGGGCTCCATGCCCGCGGGGAGCTGGCGCGGCTGGTAGGCAGCGCGTGCGACGGCGGCGAGCGTCACGCCGCGGTCGGTGCCCGTCACGGTGAACCGCCCGTCACGGACGATGATGTCCTCGGGCGCGGCCTCGAGCAGGCGCGCGGCGATGCGGCGGCCACGCGCGATCACCTTCTCCGTCGCGCGCAGGACCGCGGAGCCGCCCACGGTGAGGGCGCCGGAGCCGCCGTTGCCCCGGCCGGCGCCCAGCGCGTCGCTGTCACCCCAGAACACCTGGATGCGCTCGGGCGGGACGCCGAGCCGGTCGCTCACGATCTGGGCGAACGCCGTCTCGTTCCCCTGCCCCATCGACGTCGAGCCGGTGGACAGCACCACGGAACCGTCGGGGTTGACGCACAGCGCGGCGGTGTCCGGGTTGAGGGCGGTGAATGGACCGCCGGCGACCTCAATGGCGTTGGCGATGCCCAGGCCGCGGAGCTTGCCGCGTTGCCGCGCCTCCCTCCGGCGCTGCTCGAACCCCGCGCGGTCCGCGCGCGCCAGCGCCATCTCCATGCCGCGGGCGAAGTCGCCGCAGTCGTAGGTGAAGACGAGCCCCGTCTTGAACGGCATCGCGGAGGACGGGATGAGGTTCCGACGCCGGAGCTCGATCGGGTCGAGCCCCAGCGCGCGCGCGGCCACCTCGATGAGGCACTCGATCGCGTACGTGGCCTCGGGGCGGCCGGCGCCGCGGTACGGCCCCGTCGGCGTCATGTTGGTGTAGACGCCCGTGGTCTGGACGTGGATGGCAGGCGTCGTATACACGCCGGCCACGCCCCCGACGTTGTTGGTGCCCGGTCCAGCGCTCCGCGGCGTCAAGTAGGCCCCGATGTTGAGCGTGATGGCGACACGCAACGCCAGGAACTTCCCGTGCGCGTCGAGGGCCAGCTCGGCCGTCGAGACGTTGTCGCGGCCGTGCTCGTCGCTGACGAAGCCCTCGCACCGGCCAGACGTCCACTTCACCGGCCGCCCCAGTCGCTTCGCCGCCCAGAGCACCAGCACCAGCTCCGGGTAGACGCCGCTGCGCATCCCGAAGCTCCCGCCCACGTCACCGGACACCACGCGCAGGTGGCTCTGCGGCACGTGGAATACCTGCTCGGCGAGCAGCGTGCGGAGGCCGTGCGGCGCCTGGATGCCCGTGTGCAGCGTGTACCGTCCCGTGCGCCGGTCATACTCGCCGACGGCCGCGCGGGGCTCCAACGGCGCGGCGGTCACGCGTGTCACGACGAAGTCGAGGCGCGTGACGTGGGGGGCGCCCTCGAACCCGTGCGCCACGGCGTCGCGGTTTCCCGCCTCCCACACGAAGGCGATGTTGTCGGGCGCCTCGTCCCAGACCGCCGGCGCGCCGGCCCGCTTCGCGTCGGCGGTCCTTGCCACCGCCGGAAGCGCTTCGTAGTCGACGGCGACCAACTCGGCCGCATCGGCGGCCTGCTCGCGCGTCTCCGCGATGACGAGCGCCACCGGATCGCCGACGTGGCGAACGCGCTCGCGCGCGACCGCCGGCCGCGGCGTGATGAAGGCCGGCGACCCGTCGGGCCGCTTGCGCGATGAGTCGGTCGGCAGGTTCCCCAGCCCGTCGGCGGCGACGTCGGCGCCCGTGAGCACCGTGAGAACGCCAGGGACCTTCAGCGCCGCCGAGAGGTCCAGGGACTGGATGAGCGCGTGAGCGTGGGGCGAGCGCACGACCACGGCGTACGCCTGGCGCGGCAGGCTCACGTCGTCCGAGTAGCGGCCGAACCCCTGGAGCAGGCGCGGGTCTTCCAGGCGGCGCACCGACTGGCCGACGGCGAACTTCTCGACGGTCACGGGCTCGGGCATGACGGTGCAGGAGTATACGCGAGACGGGGAGTCGCCGGACCTAGCCTGCACGCGATCGGTGGGCACTCCTGAGAAAATAGTCCTCGGCTGAGACTACGGATCGCGACGCGGAACGGGAAGAACGGCACGGGCCCGCGCGCAACGCCGCGGCAGATCAGCGAAACTCGCGATCCCACTGCCGCCTTTTAGAAGTCCGATGCTCTACCCAACTGAGCTACAGGCGCGTGCTGAAATCTTAAGGGCTGACGGAACGCCCGTCCAGCGCATCTGCTAGCTACTTTCCGGTGCGAAATGGGTAGCGGCGAGGGCGTGTCATCGGGATGGGCGGTGCGGCGAGCTTCGCGGTCCCGCACGTCCCAGGACGCGCAAGTTGTTCGCGAGCGCCCCGAGCCCGACCCAACCCTCCATGCCCTGCGGACCACGGTACCGGCCGCTGCCTCGACGACAAGGGCCCTGAGGAAGAGAGCAAGACCGAGCGCCTCGCAAAATGCAGCCCCGGTGGCCCGAATGGAGTTTATAACCGGACAGTGGCCATCCACACCGTCGATCAGGCGGGTGCGGGCGCCCGGCTCGACCGCTGGCTCACCGACCGGCTCCCCGAGCTCTCCCGCGCGCGACTCCAGGCGCTGATCGAGTCGGGCCACGTCAGGGTGGACGGCAAGACCCCGAAGGCCGCCCACCGGCTCCGGGCAGG
>JBGPOM010000300.1:0-2996 GCA_041488075.1 Gemmatimonadota bacterium | reverse complement strand
CCTTATAACAGAGCGTGACGAAAGGGTTTTCGCTGGTCGAGCTGGTAATCGTACTGGTCATCGTCGTACTGCTCACGGCGGTGGGACTCCCGCGGCTGCGGCCGTTCCTGGACCGGATCGCCACCGACCAAGCCGCCCGGGAGGTCACGACCGCGCTCGCGGTGGGGCGGCACGGCGCCGTCATGCAGGCCACCCGCGCTCGCGTCACGATCGCCGCGGACACACTGCGGGTCGACCGGCTCAAGGTGGGCGGGGGGGTGGGGGAGTGGGAACCGTGGTGGCGCCGGCCCGGGCCAGCGGATCTCCGAGTGCAGCTCGAGGTCTCGAACCCCGTGGTCGTGTTCGGGCCCACGGGCCTGGGGTGGAGCGCGTCCAACACCAAGGTCGTCTTGAGACGCGGGTCTCAGGTCGAAACGATCACGGTATCGCGACTAGGCAGGGTGAAACGCTGGTAGACGCAACCCTCGGGCGGCGTGCTGCATCTAATGATTTGAAACCTTTGTTCGCATAGATCGTTGAGCAGTGGTCGCGGCCGAAGTGTGACGGCCACTTCGCCCGACCGCCAGCCCGGGGAGCTTCCAGCCCCGGGTTTGGTTTTTTGGGGCTGAGGGATGGTTACATCGCCACCGGCCCGACGTCCTCGTCGAGGAAGACCAACGTCTGGCGGCGCCCGACGATGCCGGTGAGCGCGTGGAAGACGCGCGGGTCGAGCACCGTACCCGACAGATCCCCCAAGCGCTCGACCGCCTGCTCCGGCGTCATCTTATCCTGATACGGACGCGACGTCGTGAGGGCGTCGAACACCTCCGCGGCGGCGATGACCCGGCCGCCGATCGGGATCTCCTCCCCCCGCAGCCCCTCGGGGTAGCCGGTCCCGTCCCAGCGCTCGTGGTGGCTGCGCACCATCGACACAACGTCTCCGAGGTGGGTAAGGGGTGCGAGAATCTGCGCGCCGATGATCACGTGCTGCTTCACGTGCTCGAATTCCTCGGGCGTGAGGGGCCCTTCCTTGTTCACGACGCCCTCGCGCGTGCCGATCTTGCCGAGGTCGTGCAGCCGTCCGGCCACGCGGACCCGCTCGACCTCGTCTTCGGGGAGTTGCAGCTCGGCGGCGATGTTGGCCGAGAGGTCGGCGACCCGCGCCGAGTGACCCCGCAGGTAGGGGTCCTTCGCCTCGAGGGCGTTCACGAGCACCTCGAGCGTCGCGGTCGACACGCGCTCGAGCCGGTGGCGCTCGCGCTGCAGCTCGGCGGTGCGGGTCGTGACTTCTTCCTTGAGCCACTGGTTGAGTTCGCGGCTCTCCAGCAGCATCTCGCGTCGCTTCAGGGCGCGCTGGACGGCCCGGCCCAGGTCCGCGAGCTCGATCGGCTTGGTGAGGTAGTCCATAGCACCGCGCTGCATGCAGAGCGCGGCGCTGGTGGCATCGTTGACGGCGGTCAGCATCAGGATGGCGAGATCCGGCTCGATCTCGATGGCCTGGGGCACCAGGTCCACGCCGCTCGTCCCCGGCATCCGGATGTCCGAAAGCATCAGCGCTATCTTGTGCAGCCGCAGCTGCTGCAGCGCTTCCTCTCCCGAGCCTGCCGTGTACACCTCGAATTGCTGCTGCTTCAAGTATTTCCGCAGCGCATTCCGGATGGGTTCTTCGTCATCCACTACGAGGACGGACACCATAGGCTCTAAGGATTGGCCTCCAGGAACGCTACGTCAATCGGCTTCGGAATGAGCCCGGCGCGGTACGCTCGGCTCAGCAGCTCGGCAACGGCGCGGCGGCCGGTCGGCCCGAAGTTCACCGTGTAGCCGTTTACATACATACCGACGAATCGATCGGTCCGAACCGCGTCGAGCCCGCGGCTGAACCCCCGTGCGTGGCGCAGCGCCTCGGCGCGGTGCGCGAGCCCGTACTCGATGCTCGCCTTCAGGTCCCGGGCGATGTGCTGCATCAGCTCCTCCCCGAGGTCGCGGCGCACCACGTTGCCGCCGAGCGGCAGCGGCAGCCCCGTCTCGCCGTGCCACCACTCCCCCATGTCGGTCCAGAGATGCAGCCCCCGGTCGCCGTAGGTAAGCTGGCCCTCATGGATCAGGAGCCCAGCGTCGGCATGGCCGGCGACCACATAGTCCTCGATCTGGTCGAACGGCACGACGACGGGTCGTACGCCGGGTTGGTAGAGCTGCACGGTGAGCCAGGCTGTGGTGAGGGTACCGGGGATGGCGACGGTGCGGCCGGCCAGGGCGGCGCGGGGGTCCGCGGGCGCCGCCCCGCGGGCCACGATCCGCGGTCCATAACGGTCGCCGATACTGGCGCCGTGCGCGAGCAGCGAGTAGCGCTCCGACAAGTGAGCGTAGGCGTGCAGCGAGACCGCGGTCACCTCGAGCTCGCCAGCCAGCGCGCGCCGGTTCAGCGTCTCGATGTCCGCCAGCTCGTGGACGTAGCGCCGGCCGCCGGTATCGATCTTCCCCGCCGCCATCGCCCAGAACATGAACGCATCGTCGGCGTCGGGGCTGTGCGCGACGTGGATCACCCGCGGCGCGGTGGCCGTCACGAGCCGGTGCGCCCGGCGGCCTGGCGGCGGGCTTCGTCGCGAAAAGCGCTCAACGCGTTCTGATGGTCGTTGTACTCCGGGCGGTTACGGGCGAGCTCGGCGGTTTCGTTCTTCAGGAAGTCAGCGTAGGCCCGTCGCTCGGACTGCCGGTTCCCCTGCTGCTGGAAGGCGTGGGCCCGTAGCACGTCGGCGAAAAGATGAGTGGGGACCGCCCGCCGAATCGTGTCGGCCTGGGCGAGCGCTGCCGCCGCGTCGCCCCCGGCCAGCCGGAGCAACCCGATATGGTAGCGGGCGTCGGAGTCCAGCGCCGGTAGCTGATCGTACGATGAGATGGCCATGGGGAGGAAGAACTGCACGCTGTCATCCTTCCCTGCCTGGGCCAGGATCATCACGCGATCGAAGAGGCGCGTGGCCCGCTCCTCGGGGGACATCTGCGAGATGTCGGGCATCGTT
>JBGPOM010000299.1:0-3018 GCA_041488075.1 Gemmatimonadota bacterium | reverse complement strand
TCGTGTTCGCCACCGACACCGTCGCCTACGCCGACCGCCGCAAGTTCGCTTTGCTCGTGCTCTCGAATATCTTCGGCGGCGGGATGTCGAGTCGCCTGTTCCAGCGCATCCGCGAGGAGCTGGGGCTGGCGTACGCCATCTACAGCTTCAACTCGTTCTACCGGGCAATGGGCGTGGCGGGAGTGTACGTCGGCACGCAGCCGGCGCGCGCCGCGGAGGCGACGGAGGCGATCCGCGGGGAGTACGCACGGCTGGCGCGCGAAGGGTTGACCGGTACGGCGCTCGAGGACGCGAAGCAGCAAACGCTGGGACAGCTGATGCTGTCGCTGGAGAGTCCCACCGCCAAGATGTATCGTTTGGCCAGCACGACGGTGAACGGCGAGCCGTATCTGAGCCTCGACGAGATGCTGGCAACCGTCGCCGCGCTGACGGCGGACGACATCGCCGCCGTCGCCGCCGAGTTCTTTGCGCCCGAGCGCCAGACCGTCGTCTCGCTCGGACCGACTGCCAAGACGCCAGGACGCCAAGACGCCGAGGGAGCCACATGATCGTCGGAGTCCCGAAAGAGATCAAGACGAACGAGAACCGCGTGGCGCTGGTGCCGGCGGGAGCGGAATCCCTGGCCGGCGACGGGCACACGCTGCTCGTCGAGCAGGGAGCGGGACTCGGCTCGGGGTTCTCGGACGATGCCTATCGCGCCGTCGGCGCGCAGCTCACCAAGACCGCCGACGAGGTCTGGGCCAAGGCCGAGCTGATCCTCAAGGTCAAGGAGCCGATCGAGGTCGAGTGGCCGCGCATGCGCAAGGGCCAAGTGGTGTTCACCTACTTCCATTTCGCGGCGTCGGAGCCCCTGACCCGGGCGGTGATCAAGTCGGGTTCGGTCGCGATCGCCTACGAGACGGTCCAGCTCTCCACGGGGGAGCTGCCGCTGCTGACGCCGATGAGCGAGGTCGCGGGCCGGATGGCAGTGCAGGAGGGGGCGAAGTACCTGGAGAAGGTGTTCGGGGGCAGCGGCATCCTGCTGGGCGGCGTGCCGGGGGTGCTCCCCGCCGAGGTGCTCATCATCGGCGGCGGGGTGGTGGGGGCGAACGCGGCCAAGATGGCCGCGGGGCTGGGCGCGCATGTCACGCTGCTCGACGTGTCGCTCGACCGCTTGCGGTACCTCTCCGATGTGCTCCCGCCGAACGTCGAGCTGCTGTACTCGAACCGTCACAATATTCTGGATCAGCTCAAGCGAGCCGATCTCGTGATCGGAGCGGTGCTGCTCCCGGGCGCGAAGGCGCCGAACCTCGTGCGGCGTGGGGATCTGAAGCTGATGAAGCCGGGGTCGGTGATCGTGGACGTGGCAGTGGACCAGGGGGGCTGCATCGAAACGACCAAGGCCACGACCCACGAGCAGCCGACGTACGTCGTGGACGGGATCCTTCATTATGCCGTGGCGAACATGCCGGGCGGCGTGCCGCGCACCTCGACGCTGGCGCTCACGAACGCGACGTTCCCGTACACCAAGCGGCTTGCGAGACTCGGCTGGAAGCAGGCGTGCAGGAACGATCCCGCGCTGGCGCTGGGGCTCAACGTGGTCGAGGGCAAGGTCGTGTACCCGGGTGTCGCGGAGGCCTTCGGTCTGGCGCTCGTCGATCCCAAGACGGTGGTGTGATGTACGCTTTCGCTACCGTGTTTGTCGCCTTGCAGGTCGCGGCAAACGCCCAGCTCGGCTACCGCCTCACGCTACCGGATGGATTCGCGCCGTTCCCGGCAGGGCGCACCCAGCAGGACATCGTGGACTGCTGGGCCGAGGTCATACCGGCGTCTCCGAGCGGCGCGCTCGTGCTCTGCGTGCAGCGCATGCGTGGCACACTGGCACGCGGGCGAATGCGGCGGGAAGATGTGCCCGCGTCGGCCCAGCTCCGGACGTTCAAGTGGAAGGGGTTCGACATCGACGGCTTCCGCAGCGACACCGCGCAAGGAGGCATGCCCCTCGTCATCCTCGCCGTCCAGGTGCCGCTGCGCGGGGAAGCGGTACAACTGATCGTGGCCGGGCCGCTGGATCAAGGGCAGCGGGCGGAGGCAATCATGACCTCCACGATTGCATCGCTCGAGGGCGAGACGAACTGGCTCTCGGCGTCGGAACGGGCCGGGCGATACGGCAACATCGTGGGCTGGGTGCTGGGCATCGCCGCGGGCGTGATCCTGATCCGCATCTGGCGAGCCAGGCAGCGGTCTCGGGCGGCGTGATGTGAAGTCCACACCCGTGGTGCAGATTCGCCGGTTGCCGCACCACGAGGGGTTGCCGTTGCCCGCCCGCCAAACGGCGGGCTCCGCCGGTTACGACGTCTGCAGCGCCGAAAGCGAGTTCACCATCAGGCCCGCCGAGCGCCGCCTGGTCCGCACCGGCCTGGCGCTTGCGATTCCCGCCGGGTACGAGGCGCAGGTGCGACCGCGCTCGGGGCTGGCCGTGCGGCACGGCTTGACGCTTCCCAATTCCCCCGCCACGATCGATTCTGATTACCGTGGCGAGTTGATAATCCCGATGATCAATCTTGGCACGGAGCCGGTGGTGGTGGCGCGCGGCATGCGCATCGCCCAGCTCGTGTTTCAGCGGGTGGAGACGGTGGAGCTACGGGAGGTCGCCGAGCTGCCGTCGAGCGAGCGGGGGGGTGGGGGGTTTGGGAGTACGGGCAGGTGAGGCTCGCCGGCTAACGCGCGGCGCGGCGTGATAGGCTGCGAATCTCACAGCCTAACGCCGCCTTGTGTGTGAGAGGTTGCGCATTAGACTGCGACCAGGAGGGCGACGTGGAACGCAGCAGACTGCAGTCTAATTACTAGTTAGGCCGCTGCTGAGGTCAATGTTTATTGCACATGTAGTCATCGTACTGACATTGATAGCGGGCCTGGCGGTTCCGGCTCGCGCGCAGACTAGCGATACGGTGATACCTACGTCTGTGCGACGCCGTCTGGCGCAGGCCATCTGGCCAAGGAACCTATTCGACAGTGTCGGGAGGCCGGAGGCCGGCTTCG
>JBGPOM010000298.1:0-3020 GCA_041488075.1 Gemmatimonadota bacterium | reverse complement strand
AGCTCTGGTACTGGGAGGCGGACTCGATCCGCATGCCGACGCTGTTCGACGTGGCGCACGCGGCCGGGCTCAGGACCGCCGCCGTCGGCTGGCCGGTGACGGCCGACGATCCGTCGATCACGTACAACCTCCCCGAGATCTGGGACGCCCGCATGTTCGGCGACTCGGACCTCTCGGTGATGCGCGGGCGCGGGACGCCATGGCTGCTCGACTCGCTGGACGCGCCTCCCACCGGGCCGTTCACCGACTCGCTGCGCGCGGAGTGGACGGCGGCGATCGTGCGCCGCTGGGATCCCGACCTCCTCGCGCTCCATCTGATCGACGTCGATCACTGGAAGCACGAGCAGGGGTTGTGGGCCGATTCCGTCGTCATCGCCCTCGAGGCGGTGGACCGCGAGCTGGGCCGCCTGCTCACCGTGGTGCGCGCCACCGAGGCGGGCCGCCGCACGACGATCGTGATCACGTCGGACCACGGCTTCTTGGAGTATCGGCAGCGGATCCGCCCCGGCGTGCTGCTGGCGCGTGCCGGTCTGGTGACGCTCGACAGCACGGGGCGTGTGACCGCGTGGGATGCGGCGGTGCTGCCGAACGGGGGGAGCGTGATGATCCTGCCGCGCGACTCGAGCGACCGCTCGCTCGCGGCGCGCATCCGCGCGGCGATCCCCGACTCGCTCGTCGGTCCGCCGCCCGGCCGTCCTATCCGCGCGGTGTGGCCCCGCGACACGCTGGCGGCGTTGGGCAGCGATCCGCGCGCGCTGTGGGCGCTGGACCTGAACGAGGGGTTCTACTCGGTCGGCGGGTACCGCGGGGCACTGCTGGGCACGCGGGCGATGCCTGGAGGAGGCCACGGGTACGATCCGCGGCGGCCGGAGCTATACGCGTTCTTCCTGATCTCGGGACCGGGGATCCGGCGAGGCTCGGCGCGGCCGCTGATGCGGCAGACGGACATCGCGGGAAGTGTGGCCCGGCTGTTGGGCCTCAGCGGCTTCGCCCGTACGTCCCCATGAGCTGCGCCTGCGCCAGCGCGTGTCCCTGGATGGCGCGCTCGACCTCGGCCTTGATCGCGCCGGCCTTGAGTGCGAGCGGCGCATCCAGGGCGTACAACTTGAAGAAGTAGCGATGCGGCTTGCCCGGTGGGGGGCAGGGCCCGCCGTAGCCGACCTTCCCGAAGTCGTTCCGACCCTGCACCGCGCCGCCCGGCCCCGAGACGCCCTCGGGAAACTGGGCGATGCTTCCCGGCACGTTGTAGAGCACCCAGTGCACCCAGGTGCCGGCGGGCGCGTCGGGATCGTCGGCAATCAGCGCGAAGGCCTTGGTGCCCGCGGGCACGCTGCTCCAGGCGAGCGAGGGCGACACGTCGAGGCCGTCGCACGTGTACTTCGCCGGGATCATCCCGCCCTCTGCGAACGCGGCGCTCGTGAGCTTCACGGGCCGTACGCCGCCGCGACGATTCGGTCCTGCTCCGCCCGGTGGGCCGCCGGGTAGCCCTCGGCGGGACTCGACCGCTCGGGACGGGAGACGTCCGACAGCGCGATCGTCGCGGGGATGATGTCGCGGATCTCGGGGAGCACGAACTTGCGCGCTCCCATATTCCACGGCTCCTCCTGCACCCAGACGATCTCCTCGAGCTTCGGGTAGCGCCCTGCGTACTCGCCGATCTCCGCCGCCGGGAACGGATACAACAGCTCCACCCGGCCGATCGCCAGGTGCGGTGTCGCGGCGCGCCGGGGCGACGCGAGCAGGTCGTAATACACCTTCCCGCTGCACAGCAGGAGCCTCGTCACCTCGGCGTTGGCCCGCTCGCGGTCCCACAGCACCGGCCGGAACCGGCCCAGGGTGAGATCCTCGAGCCGTGACGTGGCGGCGGGGAGGCGCAGCAGGCTCTTCGGCGTCATCACGACGAGCGGCCGGATCTCCGCGTGGCGTCCCTGGCGGCGCAGCAGGTGGAAGTACTGGGCCGGCGTGGTGCAGTTCGCCACCCGGATGTTGCCCTCGGCGCCGAGAGCGAGGAAGCGCTCGACCCGCGCGCTCGAATGCTCGGGGCCCTGGCCCTCGTAGCCGTGGGGGAGGAGCAGGGTGAGGCGGGAGGTCTGCCCCCACTTGGCGAGCCCGGCGATGATGAACTGATCGATGATGACCTCGGCGCCGTTGGCGAAGTCGCCGAACTGCGCCTCCCACAGCACCAGCGCCTCCGGCGCCGCGACGGCGTAGCCGTATTCGAAGCCGAGACAGGCGAACTCCGACAGCGGGCTGTTGTGCAGCTCGAACGGCGCCCGCGCGCCCGGCAGGCTCTGAATCGGCGCGTGGCGTTTGCCGTTGATGGCGTCGAACAGCGCGAGGTGGCGCTGGCTGAACGTGCCGCGCTCGGTGTCCTGTCCCGTCAGGCGGATCGGCGTGCCTTCGGTGACGAGCGACGCCAAGGCGAGCGCCTCGGCGTGCGCCCATTCGATTCCGCCCGCGGCGCCTAGTGCGTCGCGCCGCCGGTCGAGCTGCTTCTTGAGCTTGGGGTTCACCGTGAAGCCGTCGGGCACGGCCAGCAGCTGCTCGTTGAGGCCGGCGAGGAGCTCCGCCGGCACGGCGGTACCGGGCTCTGCGGCCTCGCCGCGGACGATCCGTTGCGGCTCCTCTCCCTTGCCGCCCCGTGCCAGGCTCGCCTTGAGGGCCTGCTGGACCGCGGTGAGCCGCTGATAGGCGGCCTCTGCGTCGGCCTCCGCCTGAGCCGCCTCGAGCACGCCTTCGCGCGCCAGCTGCGCGGCGTACTTCTCCCGCACGGTGGGCGTCTGCTTGATGCGCTCGTACATCAGCGGCTGCGTGTAGGCCGGCTCGTCGGCCTCGTTGTGGCCGTGGCGGCGATAGCCGACGACGTCGATGACCACGTCAGCGTGGAACTTGTCGCGGTACATCATCGCGAGCCGCACCGCCGCGAGGCAGGCCTCGGGATCGTCGGCGTTCACATGGATGATCGGTGCGTCGAAACCCTTGGCGAGGTCGCTCGAGTAGTCGGTCGATCGGCCGTCCTT
>JBGPOM010000297.1:0-3024 GCA_041488075.1 Gemmatimonadota bacterium | reverse complement strand
GATCGCGTCGGGGGGGGCGGCCTGGCCCAGCACGCGCAGCTGCAGCAGCAAGGTGCCCCCGAGCAGCGCCGCGATCCCCACCCCCACCGGGCCTTTGATATCGGTGGGGCCGGGGCGGCCGAGGTTCAGCAGCATGATGACGAACAGGAACAGCACCATGATCGCGCCGGCATACACCAGCACTTGGAGCGCGGCGATGAACTGCGCGTCGAGCAGGACGTACATCGCGGCGAGTGCGAACAGGGTGACGACGAGCCACAGGGCGCTCATCACGGGGCTCTTGCGCGTGATGCACAGCAGCCCGCCCCCCATCGCGGCGACGCCGAAGATCCAGAAGAATGTCACGGTCACGGCGCCCCCCCCCTCCCCTACTCACCCTTCGGGTCTGATGGGTCCCACAGTGTCGAGACGGCGTGCGTCTGAGCGCACAGCCGCTCGAGGTCGTACACGAACCGGTCGCGCGAGTATTCGGAGTTCTCGTAATGCACGCCGACGTGGATCGCCTCTTCGGGACACACCTCCTGGCAGTAGCCACAGAAGACGCAGCGGAACTCGTCGATCTCGTAGATCAGCGGGTAGCGGTGCCCGTCCTCGTCCTCCCCCGGCACCAGCTTGATGCAGTTGGCGGGACAGATCTGGGGACATAGTCCGCAGGCGACGCACTTGGCGCGGCCCTGCTCGTCGGTGAGCATGCGATGCGTGCCGCGCCAGCGGGAGGAGATCGTCCAGTCCTTCGACGACTTCTCCTCGGGATACTGCATCGTGACCTTCGGCCGAAACAGGTGGCTGAAGGTGAGCGCCATCCCCTTGAGCGTGGCGCGCAGGTAGGACGTCTCCCGCGTCGGCCGCCGCATCACCTTCACGCTGATCGCCATCAGGCCGCCTCCTCCGCCACCGAGCCGGCCACGAGCCGGCCGCGGTCGAGCCACCACACCACCAAGACGACCAGCACCAGGTTCACGGCGCCCAGCGCGAGGGCGAACGGCGTGCCGTAGGTCCAGCCCAGCTGCTCGTGCAGGTACCAGATCGCCGTGGCGATCACTGCGAGATATCCGAGGGAGAGCGGCAGCAGCACCTTCCAGCCCAGCGCCATCAGCTGGTCGTAGCGGAACCGCGGCACGGTCCACCGGATCCAGATGAAGGTGAAGAGGAAGAATCCCGTCTTCGCGAGGAACGCGGCCAGGGTCGCGAGCGTCTTGAGCACGCTCGGGTCACCGGTCTGGTCCCACGCCGTGAACGGGATATCCCACCCGCCGAAGAACAGCGTGGCCATCAGCGCCGAGGCCGTCACCATGTTCGAGTACTCGGCGATGTAGAACATCGAGAACTTTATCGCGCTGTACTCGGTGTGATAGCCGGCGATCAGCTCCGCCTCGGCCTCGGGGAGGTCGAACGGCAACCGGTTCGTTTCGGCGAAGGCGCTGACCATGAAGATCAGGAACGCGAGCGTCAGCGAGATCACGAACCAGGCGCCCTGCTGCTGCTGCGCGATCACCTGCGACAGCGTCACGTTGCCCGCGAGCAAGAGCACCGCGACGGTGCTCATCCCCAGCGAGATCTCGTAGGAGATCATCTGCGCCGAGGCGCGCAGGCCGCCGAGCAGAGCGTACTTGTTGTTCGACGACCATCCCGCCAGCACGATGCCGTACACGCCGAGCGAGCTGATCGCGAGAATGTACAGGAACCCCACCGGCAGGTCCGCCACGACCATTGGCACGACGCCCCAGGGGGTCGGCAGCGGCGCGGCGAACGGAATCACGGCGAACGTGAGCAGCGCCGGCACGAACGAGATCAGCGGCGCGAGCACGAACAGCGTCTTGTCGGCGAGGGCCGGGTAGGTCTCTTCCTTGAGGAAGTTCTTCAGGCCGTCGGCCGCGGGCTGGAGCAGTCCCTGGGGCCCCACCCGATTGGGCCCGAGCCGGTCCTGCATCCACGCGCAGATGCGCCGCTCGGCGAGGGTGAGCAGCGCCACCCCGACCATGATCAAGTTGAAGACCACCAAGACCTTGACGGCCGACGCGACGAGGAAGAAGGTCACGCGACCTCCGGGACGCCGAGCGCCGCGGCGAGCTCGCCCAGCACCCAGGCGGCGGGGCGCGCCATCCCCGGCGCCGGCTTGGCCTGGAAGTAGCGCTGCTCGCGGCCGTCACGGTTCACGAAGCTGCCCTCTTCCTCCGCGACGTTGGCGATCGGGAGCACGACGGTGGCGGCGCGGCAGGGCGCCTCGGGGCCGAGCACCGTGCCCGCGTAGATCAGCGCGCCCGCCGTCTTGACGGCGCAGTCGGGATCGTCCAGCACCAGCACGACCGCCGCGGTCTCCGCGGCGGCGAGCGCGGCGGCGTAGTCGCGCGTATAGCCGAGCTGCTCGGCGCCGGTCGCGTTGGGCGCGCGCTCGGCGCGCAGCGCGAGATTCGGCACGCCGCGCAACGGCACCTCCTCGCCCATGACGACCTGGAACGCCCCGGTCCAGTCGAATCCCGAGAGCAGCCGCCGCGCGAGCGACAGCGTTTCCGTCGAAGCGCTGGGCGACACCAGCGCGACCGCCTTCCCCGACGCGCCCCGCAGAATGCCCAGCACCCGGGCGAACGCCTCGTCCCAATCGGTGGCGTGCAGCTCGCCGTCCCGGCGCACGAGCGGCGCCTCGATGCGGTCGCCGCGGTTCATCCAGCGGTAGTTCGCCCGGCCGTGGTCGCAGATGAAGTAGCGGTTCACGTCGAGATTGGGGCGCGGCCGCACGCGCACGACGACCTCGTCGCGCGTGTCGAGCGTGATACTGCACCCCTGCGAGCAGCCGGTGCAGATCGAGGCGGTCTTGTCGAGCTCCCAGGCGCGCGCCTTGTGCAGGAAATCCTTGGAGAGGAGCGAGCCCACGGGGCAGAGGTCCACCACGTTGCCGGACCACATGTTGTCCAGGCCGTGCCCCGGCTCGATGCCGATGAACGCGCGGTCCCCTCGCTCGGACACGTTGAGCACCGGGTCCTGGGCCACGTCTTCCATGAATCGCACACAACGGGTGCAGAGGAT
>JBGPOM010000296.1:0-3024 GCA_041488075.1 Gemmatimonadota bacterium | reverse complement strand
CATCGTGTCGTCCAGGTACTCGGCGGCCGTGAGGGCCGCGTCCTGGTCGAGCAGCATCGCGCCCAGCACCGCCTGCTCCGCCTCGGTGCTCCGCGGAGCCTGGCGGCCGGCGACCTCCGAAGACCGCTCAGCTGTCGAGGATACGGCGGGCGATACGGACGTCATCCCAGGTCGGTCGCTTCCAGTTGGGGTTGCGCAGCAGGGCGGCCGGGTGATAGGTCACGATCACCGGAGTGCCGCGGAACCGGTGCACCAGGTTCCGCAGCGCGCCCAGGGACTGCTTGGTGTTGAGCAGCGTCTGCGCCGCCGTGCCGCCCATCGCCAGAATCACCGTCGGCTTCAGCAGGTCGATCTGGCGGAACAGATACGGCACGCACGCCGCGATTTCATCGTACTGCGGGAGGCGGTTCTCGGGCGGCCGGCACTTGACCACGTTACAAATGAAGACCTGCTCCCGCGGGAAAGCTATCGCCCCGAGGATCTTCGTGAGCAGCTCGCCCGCCTTGCCCACGAAGGGCCGCCCCGTTTCGTCCTCCGTGCGTCCCGGTCCCTCGCCCACGACCACCAGCCGCGCGTCGCTGGGACCCTCCCCCGGCACCGTGTGGCTCCGGCTCTCGCACAACTTGCATTTCGGGCACTCCGCCACCAGGGCCGCGATGTCGGCCAGCGTCCGCGCCTGCTGCACCGGGTCGCTGGCAAAGAGATCGCCGCCGGGGGGGTCGAAGGAGAGGCCGGGAGGCGGGAGAGTTGTGGTGTTCCCCGGGCTGGCGACCGAAGAAAGTCCTTTCGGGGCGCCCGGGGTGAGAATCACCGAGTCTCCCCCGAGCAACCGTTGTTGCTCCAGGTACGTCTTTGCCAGAGCCCGCCCGCTTTTCACAAGGCTTCTTCCACCGCGTCGAGGATTCGTTCGGCCACGTCGCGCTTTGGCAGGAGCGGCACGTCCAGCTGGCGACCGCCCTTCCCCAGCACCGTCACGCGATTCGTCGTGACCTCGAACCCCGCGCCGGGCTCGAGCGCGTCGTTCAGGACCACGAAGTCGAGGGACTTATCTTGCAGTTTCTGGCGCGCCCGCGCCAGGTCGTTGCCGGTCTCGAGGGCGAAGCCGATCACGACGCACCCCTTGGGCCGCGCGAGCGAGGCGAGAATGTCCGGCGTCGGCTCGAGCTCGAGGGTGAGCGGGCCCTCGCCCCGCGGCCGCTTCGTCTTGGACGGCGTCGTCGGGCGGTAATCGGCTGGCGCCGCGGCCATGAACAGCGCATGCGCGCCCTTCATGAGCGTCTGGACGGCGCGCTGCAGGTCGGCCGTCGTCTCGACGCGCTGCGTGGCCACCCCATCCGGCGGCGGCAGCTCGGTCGGTCCCGTGACGAGCACGACGTCGGCCCCGCGCGCGTGGGCAGCCTCCGCCAGCGCATAGCCCATCCGGCCGCTCGACGGATTGGTGAGGACGCGCACGGGGTCCAGGTGTTCCCGCGTCGGCCCCGCCGTCACGATCACTCGCTTCCCGACCCACTTCCCACCGGCGTGACCACCGATCACACGGGCCGCGGCCGCGAGGATCGCCTCCGGCTCGCTCATCCGCCCCGCGCGCTCGCTCGGGCCTTCCGCCAGCGCCCCGATCTCGGGGCCGACGACGTGCCAGCCCCGCTGCGCCAGGATCTTGAGGTTCGCGGTCGTCGCGGGGTGGGCGTACATCGCGTCGTTCATCGCGGGGGCGACGAGCACCGGCCCGGTCCGCGCCAGCAGCAAGGCGGTCAGGAGGTCGTCCGCCATCCCCATCGCGGCGCGCGCCACGAGGTGCGCGGTCGCGGGGGCGACGATGACCAGATCGGGCTCCTTGGCCAGCCCGACATGCGCGAGCGCCCGGCCCCGCTCCCACAGGGAGGTCAGGACCGGGCGCCCGGTCAGCGCTTCGAACGTCACGGGCCGTACGAACTCGGCGGCGGACGCCGTCAGCACGACGTCGACCGTCGCGCCTGCCTCGGCGAGTCGCCGCGCCAGCGTGCAGCTCTTGTAGCAGGCGATCCCGCCCGACACGCCGAGCACGACGTGACGGCCGGCGAACGGCATCAGGCTTCCTGTTGGCGCCGCCGCCGCACCAGCCGGTACTTGAGGTTGCCGCGGACCAGCTCGTCGAAAGCCCGGGTCGTCAGCTTCTGCTCCCAGTCCACCGACCGGTCGCGGGGGAAGTCGTTCACGTAGCGCGCGAACTTGGCCGCGACCAACACGCCCAGGTACTTGTTCTGGGTCTGGTTGGCGACCTCCGCCGGGGTGATGATCCTCATGAGATCTCCTTGGTCTTCTGCGTCAATTCCGCAATGAGCGCGGTGATGCGTTGCGTTTCCACTGCCGCCCGCGCTGCCGCTTCGGGTGTTTCCACCAGCGTGTGCACCATCGTGACCGCCGCGTCGAGATCGTCGTTCACGATCACGCGATCGAACTCCTCGGCCTGGCGTAGCTCCCGGATCGCCGTCCTGAGGCGCTTCGCCATCTCACTCGGCGATTCGGTGCGCCGTTCCTCCAGCCGCCGCAGCAGCTCGGCGGCGCTCGGCGGCAGAATGAATACCGCACGCGACCCCGGGGGCGGATACCGCCGGCGCACCTGCCGGGCCCCCTGCACCTCGATGTCGAGGAGCACGTGCCGCCCGGCCCTGAGCAGGCGATCCACTTCCGCCTCGAGCGTGCCGTACAGCTCGCCCGCGTATTCCGCCCACTCCAGGAACTCGCTCGCGGCCTGCCGGCGGCGGAACTCGTCCCGGGACAGGAAGAAATAGTCCTCGCCGTCCCGCTCTCCCGGGCGCGGCGCCCGTGTCGTCGCCGAGACCGAGAACCCGTACCGCTCCGGCCAGCGCGCCAGCAGCGCCCGCGCGATCGTCGTCTTGCCGCCGCCGGAGGGGGCGGCGAGGACGACGACGACCGGCTTCACTCCAGGTTCTCCAACTGCTCCCGGAACTTCTCCAGCTCGCCTTTCATCGCGATCACGGCCTGCGTGATGGCGGCGTCGTTCGCTTTGGACCCCATCGTGTT
>JBGPOM010000295.1:0-3053 GCA_041488075.1 Gemmatimonadota bacterium | reverse complement strand
GGGGCGGCCGTTGGACTTGGGGCACGGTCTCGTGCTGCTCGCGTTCTGCCCGCTGTTTGCGGCGCTCTATCCGCTCACGCAGCTGTATCAATTCGACGAGGACCGGCGCCGTGGCGACCGCACCCTGGCCTTGATCCTCGGGATGCGCACCAGCCTGATCGTCGCAATCGCCTGTGTCATGCTCGCGTTTGGACTGTTCGGGTGGGCCGCCGTGACGCTCCAGGTCAGGGGCTGGGCGCTCGTGGCGCCGCTGGTGGCATGGCTCGCGGTACTCTGGCCGTGGCTCGCGCGCCACCCGGCGTGGACCCCGGCGGAGCACCAACGGGGGATGTACCGCGCGCTCGCCGCCTGGGCGATCACGGATGTCATGGTCCTGCTGGTGTTTGCCTGGTGACGACGCGGGTTTAGATTAGCGGGACCGACGGCACACCCCTCTCGAGGAGCTCGCCGCGCATGACGGCCGGTACCGCACCCACAACGACGGATCGCTCGGACTTCCGCTACATCCTCAGCAGCGGCACCAAGCTCGGCGCGGCCGTGGCGATCGCAGTCATCGTCTATCTCGCCGTGTCCCGGTTGGTCCCGGCGGGCACCGTCCAGGCGCTGCTCCAGACCGCCGTGGTCCTCGCGGCCGCCGTCGCCGCCGCCTTCCTGCCGGCACAGTGGACCACCGCCCGTGGCACGCAGGGAATCGCCGGCGCCGCCGCGGTCGGCTTGTGGGGTACGATCGTGTTCATGGCGATCGACATCATCGTGCTCCGGCCCCTGAAGGCGTACCCCTGGACGTGGGATGCCGTCGGCGGCGGGAGCTCGTGGTGGTACCTGCCGATCTGGTGGATGCTCGGCACCTTCGTCGCCTGGATGGGCGGGATGCTGACGGCCGGCCGCGCCGCGCGGAGCGGTGACGCCTCGCTCGGCGCGCTGGCGCTTCCGGTGCTCGCCGGCGCCGTCGTCATCGCTGCGGGGCTCGCACTCGCTCGCGTCCCGATCTATCTCCCCGTGGCGGCCGGCGCCGCCTTCGCCACGACCCTCACCGTGCTCGCCGTCGTCGCGGTCGCCCGCAAGACCTAGTGCCCCGCTGGCTGGCTCATCTCCTCGTCGTCGTCGGATGGCTCCTCACACCTCTGTGGGCGTGGGGAGCTTCGTATCTCGGCCTCTGGCTCGGCGCCCTCGTCGCGCTGCGCTTCTCGAGCCCACTCGTGATGCTCCTCGTCGCCGGCTTCGGCGCCCTGCTCGTCGGCTTCCTCGTGCTGTGGGGCTGGGTGCGCTTGATGCGCCGGCTGCCGCACCTGCTCTCCCATCGCATGGCGCCCCGCGCCTCCGAGGAGCACTCCGCGATTGCGGCCGCGGACTAACGTCGCCCTCATGCTCGCCTGCCTTCCCACCGCCCTCGGCGCCCAGGGACGGGGCGTGGACATTCTGTACGGGCGCTGGTATCAGGGCAATCGCGCCGCGACCTATGAGGTGCGCACTGACGCCCCGCTGACGGGCGCCTTCTCCTACGGGCTCGCGGCGCAGGTGTTGGTGCACGATAGCCTCGGCCGCCGCCGCGCGTTCTACGGCGCGGGATGGGAGCTGCATGCCCTGCGCCGTCGCGCCACCCTCGGTCCGTACCTCATCGCCGGCG
Source organism: Gemmatimonadota bacterium (assembly GCA_041488075.1). Lineage (GTDB taxonomy): Bacteria > Gemmatimonadota > Gemmatimonadetes > Gemmatimonadales > GWC2-71-9 > 20CM-2-65-7. The sequence goes on along the minus strand of JBGPOM010000295.1, from coordinate 1,426 downwards.
CATCCCTCGGGCTCTCGACCGACACGAGCTCGCAGGCGCTGGCCGCCCTTTGGAGCGTCGGGGCGGGCGTCGAGTGGCGTCCCTTCCCAGAGTTCGCGCTGGGCGTCGAGGGCCGGTACCGGTTGGAGGACCGCGGGCCGCGCGGCTTTTGGCGCAGTGCCCAGCCCAGTCGTCAGGGGGTCAGTGTGGCAGTGGGCCTGTCGTTCGCGACCGGGAGAAGCCGCGCCTCGCGCCTCCCGCCTCCCGAGCCTCCCCGGAGTATCGTCGGCAGCGCCGCGGATGTCGTGCGCACCGCTCTGGCTGCCCTCGGCACGCCATACCAGTGGGGCGGCACCGCCGAGAACGGCTTCGACTGCTCCGGCCTCGTCCAGCATGCCTACGGGCAGCACGGCATCCGGCTGCCGCGCACGAGCCGTGACCAGGCAACGGCCGGCAGCGAGGTCCCCCCCGTCGTCGAGGCGCTGAAACCCGGCGACATCCTGCTGTTTGCGGCGCGTGCCGGCGGCGGCGTGACCCACGTGGGGATGTACGTCGGCGAGCAAACGTTCATCCACAGCGCGAGCGCTGGCGTGAAGTTGTCTCGCCTCGAGGTGCACGACCCCGAGGGAGCATGGTGGCTGGCGCGCTGGGTGGGGGTACGGCGGGTGATGGAATGAGAGCGTGGCGCGTGACCGCGTTCGCGGTGTGCTTCGGGATTGCAGGCTGCGGCGCATCGCGGATCCCGGCTGCGCTGCGGGGCTATGACATCCTCGTCGAGCGGGCGGCGGACCCCCAGGCGGCGGAACTGGCCCGGGCGCTGCGAGCACACGGCTTCCGCGTCCGGCGGGCGGTGAAGGGGGGCAGCCGGTCGACAGCGGCGCTGATTTCTTTCACGTTCCAGGAGATCGGCCCTGGCACGGCGCCCTGGCTGTACCTGCGCCTGGCGGATACCCGCACGGGGGCGATTGTCGGTGCGGCGATGATCCCGCTCGACTCCGTGGGTCCTACGCCCCAGGCCCGAGCAGACGCCGCGGTCCGCGCGCTGGTCGCCGCACCCCTCGCGATGCCCCCTTGACACCCTCGAGCACAGAGGAGAGATTCCCTTGCAACTGCATTAGCACTCATCTCATGCGAGTGCTAACAGTCAATCAATTCAAAGAGTTACGGGAGGTTGGCGCATCATGGCAACAGCAACCAAGACGAAGTTCAAGGTGTTTCCGCTGGCGGACCGGGTGGCAATCCGGCCGATGGAGGAAACCGAAACGATGAAGGGTGGGCTGTACATCCCCGACACCGCCAAAGAGAAGCCGATCCAGGGCGAGGTGATCGCCGTGGGGCCCGGCCGGCGTGAGAAGGGTGAGCAGGTCCCGATGGAGCTCAAGGTCGGGGATCGCGTGGTTTACGGGAAGTACAGCGGCACGCAGGTCGAGTTGGACAACGAAGAGAT
>JBGPOM010000294.1:0-3054 GCA_041488075.1 Gemmatimonadota bacterium | reverse complement strand
CGAGCAGCCACGCGGCGCTGATCGTCTCGCCGCGGGCGAGGGCGAGCACGCCGAACGCCGCCGCGCCGAGGACGGAGATCGCTCCCCAGGCGAGGATCGACGCGGGCCGGGACATGGGCGCTAAGTTGCGACGAGCCTTGCCGATGTTCAAGCTCGAACGTAGGTTCGAAACGCGTGGTCCCTTCCTCGTGGTCCATGAGCGCGCGGGCGGCTCCCGCGTCCGCCGGGGCGGCCGCCGTGCAGGAGCGGCCCGACCCCATGCGCGCCGGCGACGCCCTGCGGGGCAGAGTCGCGGTCGTGACGGGCGGCGCGACCGGCCTCGGCCGAGCGGTGGCGCTGGAGTTCGCCCAGCGGGGCTGCGCCGTCGCCTTCAACTACGTCGAGCTCCCCGGGCGGGACGTGACGGCCCAGGCGTTGCTCACCGAAACCGCGATCAAGGCCTGCGGTGTCCCCTGCCATTCGGCGCGCTGCGACGTGCGCCGGATGGACGAGGTGGACCAATTCGTCGCCGAGGTGAAGGAGCGGCTCGGGGGCGTGCACTACCTCGTGAACAACGCGGGGGTGACGCACGACGGGGCGCTGTGGCGCCTCACCGCCGAGGCGTGGCAGGAAGTGATGGATACGAACGTTACCGGCGCCTTCAACTGCATCCACGCCGTCGCCCCGCCGATGCGGGCGCAGCGTTTCGGGAAGATCGTCAACGTCGCGAGCCACCAGGCGTTCCGGCCGGGGTTCGGGGTCGCCAACTACGCGGCGAGCAAGGCGGCGCTGATCGGTCTCACCAAGTCCGCCGCCGTCGATCTCGGCTCCTCCAACATCAACGTCAACGCCGTGGCCCCCGGCTTCGTCAAGACCGAGCTCCTCACCACCCTGCCGCGCGAGGTGCTGGAGCGCGCCGAGCATGAGTCGGTCCTGGGACGGGTGGCCGAGCCCGAGGATATTTCGCGCGTGATCACGTTCCTGTGCAGCGATGCGGCGCGGCACATCACCGGACAGGTGATCGTGGTAGACGGCGGCCTGACCCTCGCTTAAATTGCGGCCGTGACTAATCCTTTGAAAAACAACTACTTAAAGCGTGGGGCGTGGGTCGTGGGGGTGCTGCTCGCAGCGTGCGGCGGGAAGAAGGCCGACCACCCGCCCGTGCCCGCGCCGACCGCCCCCCTGCCGACCGCCGGCCTCGCGGGGCAGCAGGTGGGCGTCTTGCCACTTACACTGGTGGCGGCGGAAGACACGCTGCACTGGGAAGCGCTGATCGCCGACCGGCGGCCCACGCTCGACAAGTGCGACAGCATCATTGGGGCGCTGCTCGTCGGCCGCTCGCCCGAGGTGACGTGGATCGGGCCCGCCGAGCTGCGGCGGGCCGCCCGGCGTGCGCCCGGGATCGCGACCGAGCCCGACCAGATGGGCACCGCGTTCCTCCGGGCCGACGGCGTCAGAGACGTTCCCGACCCGCTGCGCTACCAGCTGCGCACCCTCGCGGGGCTCGCGGGTGGGCGGTTCGCGCTCGTGCCCGCGGGCCTCGTGTTCCGCCACGCGCCGGCATCGCCCCCGGGCGTCGCGACGGCCGAGCTGAGCATCGTCCTCGTGGACACGCGCGTCGGGCAGGTCGGCTGGCGCACGACGGCGCGCGGCGAAGGCCTGGACCCCTGGACGGCGCTCATGCGGGCCGTGAAGAGCCTTACGCCGGGGCTGCCGTGACGCGCGCCGCGACCCTGATCGCGGGCGACGGCATCGGACCCGAAATCACGGCGGCGACGATCCAGGTGCTGGACGCTCTGGGGATGCGGTTCGACTGGGATGAGCAGTACGGAGGGATGGCGGCGGTCGAGAGGGCCGGTACGCCGCTCCCCAACGCGACTCTCGAGAGCATCCGGCGCACCCACCTCTGCCTCAAGGGCCCGCTGACGACGCCGGTGGGGGGCGGCTACCGCTCGGTGAACGTGGCGCTGCGCCAGGAGTTCGACCTGTACGCCAACGTCCGGCCCACCAAGACGATGGTGCCGGGCGGCCGCTACCAGAATATCGATCTCGTCATCATCCGCGAGAACACCGAGGGGCTGTACGTCGGGCTCGATCACACCTTCAAGGTGGCGGGCGATCCGAAGGCGGTGGCGCAGGCGATGTCGGTGATGACGCGCGAGGGGTGCTTGCGCATCGTCCGGTACGCCTTCGAGTACGCGAAGCAGCACGGTCGCAAGAAGGTCACCATCGTGCACAAGGCGAACATCCTCAAGGCGACCTCGGGACTGTTTCTCGAGACGGGCCGGATGGTGGCAAAGGAGTACCAGAGCATCATCACCTGTGACGACAAGATCGTGGACAACGCGGCGATGCAGCTCGTGCTCAAGCCGGAGCAGTTCGACGTCATCGTGACGACGAACCTGTTCGGCGACATTCTGTCCGACGAGGCATCGGGCCTCGTGGGTGGCCTAGGGCTCGCGCCGGGCGCGAACATCGGCACCCGCGCGGCCATCTTCGAGGCGGTGCACGGCTCCGCGCCCGACATCGCGGGGCAGGGCATCGCCAACCCGTCGGCCCAGATGCTGGCGGCGGCGATGATGCTCGATCACGTGGGTGAGCTCGACGCGGGCAAGCGCCTGCGCTGCGCGATCGAGACGGCGATCGTGAAGGACAACGTCCGGACGAAGGACCTGGGGGGCAGTGCTACGACCGACGAGTTTGCTCGCGCCGTGGCCGATCGGGCCTAAGCACCCCTGCGCCGGGTGCGGCGAGTTCGTCGCCGGGATCGCCATCGGCGGCCTGTGCCCGGGCTGCGCGCGTCTGGCTGACCGGCGGGCGGCGCGAATCGGGCGGCTGGTGGCGATCGGCACGACGCTGCCGCTCGCCGCGTACGTCGCGTGGAGCCTGCCGGCCGAGCGGACGATGCGGCTCGTGGGTGCGGCCAGTGTGTTGCTGTGGTACGTGTTGACGTTTCTCATCGCTAAGCGCGTGGCGCTGGAGTGGCTAAAATGAAAAGACGGGTGCCGGGTATCGGATATCGGGTGTCGGCGGTGGCGTGCGCACTCCTGAGCGCGTGGGTCGCGACGCTCGCGT
>JBGPOM010000293.1:0-3060 GCA_041488075.1 Gemmatimonadota bacterium | reverse complement strand
GAGGAGGGTGAAGTGTCCGGCGGGCTCGAGGCCACCGAGAGCCTGGCGCAGGTATCGCGCCGCGTCTCCGACGACGGCGCCGGCGCGGCGCGGGCGTCGAACGCGGCGAGCGACGTCGCGAGCCGCAACCGCGCCCAGATCCGCGACGCGATCGAGCGGCTCGTCGCCCTCAAGGGGTTCGTGAGCGAGAGCTCGGCGAAGGTGCAGCAGCTCGGCCAGATGAGCCGGCGGATCACCGGATTCATCGGGTCGATCCGTGAGCTCGCCGACATGACCAACCTGCTCGCGCTGAACGCCGCCATCGAGGCGGCGCGCGCCGGCAAGCACGGGAAAGGGTTCGCGGTCGTGGCGGACGAGGTCCGGCGCCTCGCCGAGCAGAGCGGCGCAGCGGCGGCGGAGGCGGGGGACCTGGTGCAGGACATCCACCGTCAGGTAGGCGAGGTGGTCGAGCAGATGCGGCGCGGGCAGGTCAACGTCGGGGGGGTGGAGGAGCTGTCGGCGGCGGCGCTCGAAGCGCTCGACGCCATCGTGGCGGCGACGGCCGAGGCGACCGCCCATGCCGGCCGCATCACGGACGCGGCCGGGGAGCAGGACCAGGCGTTCGCCCGCCTGCGGCAGCGGATCAACGCGGTGGCGACGATCGCGGGACAGAATCGCACCGAGGCCGACGACGTGGCGACGCGGGCGACGGAGGCGGCGCAGGGACTGACCGACCTCGAGCGGGCGACGCGCGACCTGGAGCAGGTGGCCACGATGCTGCGCGATCTGACGCGCGGCTTTGCCAGCGTCGCGTAGCATGCGTAGCATTCCAGCGTGACCGTTCGCCCTTCCCCGGCCGAGCGGGTGTACGTGGCCCTCGGCTCGAACGTCGGCGACCGCGCCGCGCACCTCGCGCACGCGCGGCAGCGGCTCGGCGCGCTGCCCGGCACGCGCCTGGCCGGCGCATCGCGCGTGGAGGAGACCGCGCCGCTCGGTCCCGTGCCGCAGGGCCCCTACCTCAATCAGATGGTGCTGCTCGAGACCACGCTCACACCCGCGGCGCTGCTCGCCGCGTGCCGGGCGATCGAGGCGGAGCGGGGGCGCGAGCGGCGGGAGCGGTGGGGCCCGCGGACGCTCGATCTCGACATCGTGCGCTACGGCGCCCGCGTGGTGCGGGAGCCCGGTCTCACGGTCCCCCATCCCGAACTTCCCAGGCGCGCGTTCTGGCTCCGCGAGATCGCGGAGCTGGACACGCCGGCGGTGACGCATGGCTGACGAGAAGAAGCCCGCGGCGATCACGACCCTCGAGCTGCTCCGCATGAAGGAGCAGGGCGAGCGCATCGTGGCGCTGACCTGCTACGACGCGCTGTTCGCCCGCCTGCTCGACGCCAGCGGCGTGGACATCCTGCTCGTCGGCGACTCGGTGAACCAGGTGCTCGGCGGCGCGCCGTCGACGCTGTCCGCGACGCTGGACCAGATGATCTACCACACCACGATCGTGCGCCGCGGCGTGGAGCGGGCGATGGTCGTGTGCGACATGCCGTTCCTCACCTATCAGGTGACGCCCGAGGCGGCGGTGCAGAACTGCGGCCGCGCGATGCAGGCAACGGGCTGTCACGCCGTCAAACTGGAGGGGGGGCAGCCGATGGCGGCCACGGTGCGCCGCCTCGTCGACGTGGGGATTCCGGTGATGGGGCACATCGGGCTGACGCCACAGTCGGTGCACGCCCTGGGCGGCTACCGCGTGCAGGGCCGGGCTGATGCGGCCGCCGAGCGGCTCAAGACCGATGCCAAGGCGCTGGAAGACGCCGGGGCATTCGCCGTGGTGCTGGAGCTGATGCCCGCCCCGCTCGCTTCACAGATCACCAAGGCGCTGACGATCCCGACGATCGGCATCGGGGCGGGGCCGGCCTGCGACGGGCAGGTGCTGGTGCTGCACGACATGCTGGGCCTCAACGATAAGTTCTCGGCGAAGTTCGTGAAGAAGTACGCGGCGATGGCCGAGGACGTGCGGGAGGCCGTGCGGCGGTTCTCGGCGGAGGTGCGGGAGGGGCGCTATCCGGGGCCGGAGCATTCGTTTGGGAAATGACGGGGGAGGAGTGTAAATTCGGGGGAGTCCATCAACCCTCGGGGAGCGCGCCGATGTCCAAGAGCGAAGACGAGAAGCTGGCAAAGCTCATCAAGAAGAACGTGGCCAAGGCGGCCAAGGCGAAGCCCAAGACGCGCCGCCAGTACGACACGACCCTCCCGCCCGAGACGACCGACGACGATCTCGAGCGGCGCGACTTCTTTTCGGAGATGAAGAAGCGCGAGTTCTAGGCCGCCCCGCCCCTGCACGAGCTCCCCCGCCTTGCCGACATGCGTGCCTGGTCGCGCGCCGAACGGGCCCGCGGCCGGCGCATCGGCTTCGTCCCCACCATGGGCTATCTACACGAGGGGCACCTGCGCCTCGTGGACCGCGCCAAGCAGCTCGCCGACCGCGTCGTGCTGAGCATCTTCGTCAACCCGCTGCAGTTCGGACCCACAGAAGACCTCAACACGTACCCGCGCGATCTCGTCCGCGACCGGCAGCTCGCCCAAGACCGCGGCGTCGATTGTCTCTTCGTCCCCGACGCGAGCGAGATGTACCCCGGCGCCTCCGTGGCACGGGTCACGGCGGGTCCTGCGGGCGACACGCTCGAGGGCGTCGCCCGGCCAGGACACTTCACCGGCGTGCTCACAGTCGTGGCGAAACTGCTTCACCTCGTCGCGCCCGACGTGGCGATCTTCGGCCGGAAGGACTTCCAGCAGGCGACGCTGGTGAAACGCATGGTCCAAGACCTGGACTTCACGATGACGATCGACGTGTTCCCGACCGTGCGCGAGCTCGACGGGCTCGCCCTCTCGTCGCGCAACACCTACCTCACCCCAGACCAGCGTCGTTCGGCGCTGTCGCTGTCGCGCGCGTTGCGGGCCGTCGAGCAGACGTGGCGGAGCGGGGAAGCGGATCCCGCCGTGCTCGAGCGCCGCGGGCTGGCCGTCCTCCGGACGCCGGGCGTCGAGCCCGAGTATCTGGCCCTCGTGGATGAGGACCTGCAGCCG
>JBGPOM010000292.1:0-3068 GCA_041488075.1 Gemmatimonadota bacterium | reverse complement strand
GGTAAATGCCGATCGGCGTGCTGCCGGTGGCGAGCCCGAGCACGACGCGGCCCTTCGCGGCGGTCTCATGACTGATCACCTCGGCGATACGATCGGCGAGCAGCGTGACGAGGTCGTCGTGGTCGGGCACGACCACGCTGCGGATGCGCTCGCGCTCGCAGGAGCCCCCGACGGTCGAGGCAGGCCGGGGAGACACGCCGGGCTGGGGGGATCGCGCCGTCGTCAGACCCTCACCTCGATGGTCGCCCCGCGCTTGTAGCGGATGTAGAGCCACGCCATCGGGATCACGAGCGTGCCGGCCGCCACGACGGTCAGCGCGAGCAGTGCCGCCGAGAGGACCACGGCGTTCTGCGACGTCTGCGCGGCGTGGAACATCGCCGAATCCTGCCTGGCGAGCAGCACGATCATCGCCTGGCGCGCCTGCGTCCCGATGGTCGGGTCGGTGCGCGTCAGGCCCTCGAGCACCTGCAGCACGCGGTCCCGATCGCCGGCGTCGGTCATCTCGGTGCCGAGCGTCGCGAGCTCCTCCCGCAGGGCACGGCCGATGCTGTCGCGCTGGGCCAGCGCTTCCGGGCGCCGATAGGCGGGGTCGGTGCTCGTCACCATCTGGCGCCACACTTCGAGGCCGGCGTTGTAACGGTGCAGCGTTTCGACCGTGCGGGCGCCGTGCTCGACGGTGGTGGCGGCGCCGCGCAACGACACGATGAGCCAGAGCCCGATGACGAGCGCGAGGGCGAGGGTCGCCGCGCTGATCGAGACGGCGATGCCGGGGCGGATGAAGGTGTAGTCCTTCATCGCGACGGCGAACGAGGAGCGCCCCATGGAGGGACGCGGCGGCAGGGGTGGTGTCATGGGGCCCCACGCTAGTCGGGCCCCGGAAGGGTGTCAATACGAGCTCACCGGCTCTTGCCGGAGGCCCGGTCCGGCTGCTACGTAGTGTGGCACACCACATCGGAGGAGCCATGCGCCGGCGGATCATGGGAACGCTGCTCGCAGCCGCCCTCATCGCGTGCGGCGGCGGGACTGCCCCCGCCCCGGACCGGGTGACGGAGGCCAATGTCACGGCTCGCTTCCAGGGCTGGGTGAAGGCCTGGAACGTCCACGACCCCGACACGCTCGCCCCGTTCTACCTCCAAAAAGACTATCTGACTGTGGTCTGGCCGACCGGCGAGCGCACGCGCGGCTGGACCGAGGAGTCGCGCTTCCAGCGCACCTTCCTGCCGCTGGTCACGGTGACGAACCTGGTGCCGCAAAGCCCGCGCATCGTGCTAGTCCGCAAGAACCTCGCCCTCATCACGTTCCCCTTCACCCTGGACCTGGCCGCCCGCGGCTCCCGCCACATCGGTCCGGGCGAGGGGATGATGCTGTGGCAGGACGAGGGAGGCGCGTGGCGCATCTACGCCGCCCAGCTGTCCTACACCCGGGCGGTCGAGGCCCAGGTCGTTCCCCGGCGTAGGTGAACCGCACAGATTTAAGAAGGAAGGCGCGGGGCTCCTTGGCGGGCCATTGGAGGTGAGGCGGTGAGTGAACCGGTATTCCGCGGCGAGGTGGGGGAGGTCCTCCGCCAGGCCAGCGCCGTCGTGGGCCGGCCGGTGATTCTGTGGGAGGTCCGCGGCGCCAACGACTTGGTGCCTCGGGCGATGGGCGAGGCCGATCCGGCCGCGCCGATGCCTCGCTTCGACCTCGAGACCCTCCGCCGCTGGAAGGTGCCGATCCCCGTCGGCTCTCGCTGGGTGGCGGCGCTGGCGGGCCCGCAAGGGCCGTGGGTCATCGCGCCGGTCCGGTCGCAGCCGCCGGCGCCCCCTCCCGACGGGCGCGAGCGCCGCAGCCGGGAGCGGCTGGCGCTCGAGCTGACAGGGCTCGCGCTCGGCCTCATCGAGCGCCGGACCACCGTCGAGCTCGCCGCCGGCGCGCACCGCACCGAACCGCTCCAGGAGCTCGCGAGTCTGCCCGCGATGATCGCGCACGAGGCCAGCAACCCCCTCACGGCGGCGCGCGCGGGATTGCAGCTGGCGATGGAGTCGGTGGGGCGCTGGGTGGATCTGAGCGCCGACCGCCGCCTCATGCTGCTCGACGATCTCGGCCAGGTGATCGAGGACATCGACCGCACGACGGACTTCCTGCGCGCCGTCCAGGATCGCGCGCGCGGCGCGCTCGCGCGGTCCGAGCGATTCGACGTCGTCCGCGTCGTGCGCTCCTGCCTCACCCTCGAGCGACGCCTGCTGCGCGACCGTGGCATCGAGCTGGAGCTTTCCGCGACCATCGAGTCGGCATACCTGAAGGGCGACCCCAACGCCTTCTTCGACCTGCTCGTGAATCTGATTCGCAACGCCGCCGATGCCTCGACGCCGAAACAGGGGCCGGTCGAAGTGCGGCTCGCGCAGGACGCAACGCAGCTCGAGTTGGTGGTGCGGGACAGCGGCAGCGGCATCGATCCGCGGGACCTGCCCCAGATCTTCGAACCGGGCTTCACGACCAAGGAGTTCGGCAAGGGGAGCGGCATGGGCCTCGCCAAGGTGCGGAGCGTCGCCGAGGGGATGTTCCACGGGACGGTGCGCGCCGAGTCGGCGCCCGGCGCGGGCGCCACGTTCACCGTGCTCTTGCCGTTGCCGCCGCAGCGCAGTAGCGATCCGCGGCGCGATGCGGTCGACCCACCCTAGGTTCCACCGTCTTCACTTAACAGGAGCCGTGAACCGTGAATAGTCTCCGTTGCGTGGCCGCGGCGCTCGCCGCCGCGGCGTGCGTCGTCCCTCCGCTCGCCGCCCAGGGTGGCGGCGGGGGCCCGCGCACCACCGGTGTCCCCGGCATCTCGGTGGACACGACGGGCGTCGGCGCCCTCATCGACCAGGGGATGAACAAGTCCCAGGTCATGACGAGCCTGCAGTACCTCACAGACGTCATCGGGCCGCGCCTGACCGGGTCGCCCGCCGCCCGCGCCGCGAACGACTGGACCATGAAGCAGTTCCAGGGCTACGGTCTCGACGCCCACCTCGAGCAGTGGAACTTCGGCGGCACGTGGCAGCGCGGGCCGATGTGGATGCGGCTCGTGGCCCCGCGCCCCCACGACG
>JBGPOM010000291.1:0-3069 GCA_041488075.1 Gemmatimonadota bacterium | reverse complement strand
GTCGCCTTCGCCGATCCCCCGTACGCGGGCGACCAGGCGGCCCGCCTCGTCGCCCTGTTCCGCGCGACGCCGTTCGCGCGCGTCTGCGCGATCGAGCACGCCGCCGGTACGGCCATGCCGGGCGACGACACGCGCCGCTACGGTGACACCGCCGTCACCTTCGTGTACGCGCCATGAACACCACCGCCGTCTATCCGGGCTCCTTCGATCCGGTCACCAAGGGCCACGAGGACCTGATCCACCGCTCGCTCGGGTTCGTGGATCGCATGGTCGTCGCGGTCGCGGTGAACGTCGTGAAGCAGCCGCTCTTCTCGTTCGAGGAGCGCGTCGCCCTCATCCGCGAGTGCGTCCCCGACAAGCGGGTCGAGGTGCAGTCGTTCGACGGCCTGCTCGTGGACTTCGCGAAGCGGGTGGGCGCGACGGTGATCGTGCGGGGCCTGCGCGCGGTGAGCGACTTCGAGTACGAGTTCCAGATGGCGTTGATGAATCGCAACCTGGGCCCGCACATCGAAACGGTGTTTCTCGTGCCCGCCTTCGACCTCACCTACCTGAGCTCCAGCCTGGTGCGCGAGGTGGCGCGCTTCGGCGGCGACGTCTCCGCGCTCGTCCACCCCGTCGTGCAGCAGGCGCTGAGGCGCAAGTTCGCGAAATGAGCTTCCTCGGCCGCGTCTACGAACGGGCGCGGCGCGCGAAGCTCCGGATCGTCCTGCCCGAGGGCGACGACCCGCGCGTACGGGAAGCGGCGGTGCGAATCGAGCGGGAGGGCCTGGGCCACGTTCAGTTGCTGGATCGAACCACGCCCCACGTCCCACGCCCCGAGATGGTCCGGCTGCTCCGAACCCGGAAGCCGGACCGGTTCTCCACGGACACAGCCGCCATAGAGGCACTACAGCATCCGCTCACCTTCGGCGCCTGTCTCGTGGGGATCGGCGCCGCCGACGTGATGGTGGGTGGCGCGGACTATCCCACCGCGGACACGATCCGCGCCGCGCTGTGGGGCGTCGGCACCGCGCCCGGCATCACCACCGTGAGCGGGGCCTTCTATATGATGAAGGACGACCGCGTGCTGACCTTCACCGACTGCGCCGTCGTCCCCGAGCCGACCTCCGAGCAGCTCGCCGAGATCGGCCTGGCGGCGGCGCGCGACCGCCGCCGCATCGTGGGGGACGAGCCGGTGGTCGCGTTTCTCTCCTACAGCACGCGGGGTAGCGCCGCGGGACCGCGCGTGGATCGCGTGCAGGCCGCCGTGGCGGCGCTGGGCCGCCGTACCCCGCCGCCGGACTTCGCCTTCGACGGCGAGCTGCAGGGCGACGCGGCGCTCGTGCCGGACGTCGCGACGCGCAAGGCGCCGGGGTCGCCGGCGCGGGGCCGCGCCAACGTGCTCGTGTTTCCCGACCTGGACAGCGGCAACATCGCCTACAAGCTGGTGCAGCGGCTGGGCGGCTGGACCGCGCTCGGCCCGGTGCTCCAGGGCCTGGCGCGCCCCATCTCCGACCTGTCGCGTGGCGCCACCGCCGACGATATTGTGCAGACGGCAGCGGTGGCGGTGATGCAGGCACTCGAGGAGGCCCGATGAGCTTCAGTCTGAAGAAGGACAAGAGTGGCATCGTGGTGGTCGGCGTGGACGGCCAGCTGATCGTCGGGAATCGCCAGGAGCTGAAGCAGAAGGTGCTCGACGCTCTGGACGGCGGCGGCCGCAAGTTCGTCGTCGACTTCGCCAAGACCGGGTACATCGATTCCTCGGGGCTCGGCGTCCTCGTTTCGCTCTCCAAGAAGATCCGCGAACAGGGCGGTGAGCTGCGGCTCGCCGGCCTCAACGAAGACCTGCAGACGCTGTTCGAGCTGACCAAGCTCGACACGCTGTTCGCGATCACCAAGACGGCCGAGGAGGCCCTCGCCGCGTTCTGATGTCCCTGCGCCTCCACGTCACCGCGCTGGAAATGCGCCTCGACGTCCCGAGCGATCTCGGCGTCGTCGGCGACGCGGTGGAGCTCGTGGCGAGCCGGCTCCCCGCCGGCACCCTTTCGCCTCGCCGCCTCAGCTTCAACTTCCGCACCGCCCTCGCCGAGGCCCTCGCCAACGCGATCCGCTACGGCACTGGGGAGCACCCTGATCGGATCGTCCGGGTCCGCGTCGAGCTGGGCCGGGACGCCGTGCGCATTCACGTCAGCGACGACGGGGCGGGCTTCGACCCCTCCGACCTGCCGGACCCGACGCGTCCCGAGAACCTCGAGCGCGAGGACGGGCGCGGGCTGTTCGTGATCCGCCACTTGGTGGACGACGTGGCGTTCAACGCGGAAGGGAATGGCATCTGCCTGACGCTCCGAGCGGGGTGACCCGCCTCGAGCGCCTGCTTCCGGCGCTCGCCGCCCTCTCCGGCACGACGCTCCGCGTGTGGCGCTCCGACGGCCAGCGGCTGCGGCCGTTCTTTAATGAGGCTGCCCCACCTCCGACGCCATCCGTGGAGACGCTCGAGCCGATCCCCGACGTCGAAGGGACGTGGCTCGAGGTGAGCGGCGGGAGGGGGAACGGCGCCACGGCGCTCGCCCTCGCGGTCAGCACGGTCTTGGCCGCGGAGAAAGAGACGGCGCAGGTCGCCGCCGAGCTGTCGGAGCGCTACGAAGAAATCGATCTGATCTACACGATCAGCGAGATCCTCGGCCATACGATCCGCCTCGACGAGGCCGCCAACCGCATCCTGCGGGAGGTGGCGAGCGTGGTCCGGGCCCGGCGCGCTACCCTCCTGGTGCACGACCCGCAGGCCGACGTGCTGCGGCTCGTGGCGGCGCGCGGCGTCGAGCTCGGCGAGGTGGACCCGATCCAGGTCGACGACCCCTACTCGATCGCCGCCCGCGTGTTCCGCGAGATGAAGATCATCAGCTACGACCCCTCCGAGCCCGGCACCCCAGACCCCGGATACGGCGAGGAGCGCTCCTACAAGGGCCGGGCGTTCCTCTCCGTCCCCGTCGTGTACGCGGCGCCCGGCGGCTCGCCCAAGCCGATCGGCGTCATCAACCTCACCGACCGGCTGGGCGCCGACGCGTTCACCGCCGGGGACCGCAAGCTCGT
>JBGPOM010000290.1:0-3108 GCA_041488075.1 Gemmatimonadota bacterium | reverse complement strand
GGTCCCGTCCTCCCCGGTTACGAGCAGCTTGTGTTCGCGCACCAGGGCGTCGAGCTTCTCGCGGTCCATCGGCTTCATAAAGCGCGGGTTGACGACGGTGACGTCGGGGCCCCCCCCGCCCCCCCCGCCCCCCCCCCCGTCCGCCGCGAGCATCTCGGCCGCCTCGAGCGCCGGCTGGCACATCACGCCGACCGCCAGAATCGCGCACGTCTTGCCCTTGCGGAGCAGGTCCCACGTGCCGTACGGGATCGCGGCGACTTCGGCGGCGGGCGGGGCCTCGGCGGGCGCCTGGTCGCGCGGGTAGCGCAGCGAGAACGGCCCGCCCTCGTGCGCCAGCGCGCAGCGCAGCAGCCCAATCAGCTCCGCCCCGTCCTTGGGCGCGGTGACGGTCATGTGGGGCACCGCCAGCATGTAGGCGATGTCGTACAGCCCCATGTGCGTCTGGCCGTCCTCGCCCACCATGCCGGCGCGGTCCATGCAGAAGATGACGGGGAGCTTCTGAATCGCGACGTCGTGAATGATGCTGTCATACGCACGTTGGAGGAACGTGGAATAGATCGCGACGATCGGCCGCACGCCCTGGGTCGCGAGGCCCGCCGCGAACGTCGTGGCGTGGCCCTCGGCGATGCCGACGTCGAAGAAGCGCTCGGGCCACTTCTTCTGGAAGATGTTCGTCCCCGTGCCCGACGGCATCGCCGCCGTGATCGCGACGAATCCGGGATTCTCGGCGGCGAGCTGCGTGATCGCCTCGCCGAAGATCTTGGTCCACTGCGGCGGGCCGGGGTTCACCGGCTTGAGCTTGCCGGTGACCGGGTCGTACGGCGCGCGCGCGTGGTACTTCTCGAGGTCGGGCTCGGGGAGCGGGAAGCCCTTCCCCTTCTGGCTGATCACGTGCACGACGCGCGGTCCCTTCAGCGTCTTCACGATGTCGAAGGTCTGAACCAGCTGCTCCACGTTATGCGCGTCGATCGGCCCGAAGTAGCGGAAGCCGAGCTCCTCGAACAGCATCCCCGGCGACCAGAGATTCTTGATGCTCTCCTCGACGTTCTTGGCGAAGTCGACGAGCTTGGGGCCGCCCACGACGTGCGACGCCTTCTCGATCATCCCCTTCACCCATTCGCGCAGCCGCACCGTCACGGGGTTCGCGATGATCGAGCCGAAGTACTTGGGGATCGCGCCGACGTTCGGGGCGATGGACATGCCGTTGTCGTTCAGGACCAGGATGATGTCGCGGCCCGAATGCCCGGCGTTGTTCATCGCCTCGTACGGGAGGCCGCAGGTCATCGCGCCGTCGCCCACCACCGCCACCACCTTGAAGTCCTCGCCCTTCAGGTCGCGCGCCGTCGCCATCCCGAACGCCGCCGAGAGGGCGGTGCCGGCGTGCCCGGCACCGAAGTGGTCGTGCGGGCTCTCCGACCGCCGCAGGAATCCCGAGAGACCGCCCGACTGGCGCAGCGTGGGGAGCCGGTCGTTGCGGCCGGTGAGGATCTTCCACGGGTAGCCCTGGTGGCCCACGTCCCAGACGATTTTATCCCGCGGCGAGTCGAACGCCCAGCACAGCGCGACGGTGAGCTCCACGACGCCCAGCCCCGCGCCGATGTGACCGCCGGTCTGGGACACGACGTCGATCAGTCGCTGGCGCACCTCGTCGGCGAGGTGCTGCAGCTCCTCGCGAGGCAGCTTCTTGACGTCGTCGGGACTGCGGATCGTCTCAAGGAGAGACACGGTTCAGTTCGGCCTCGTCACGATGTAGTGCGCCAGCTCCACCAGTGTAGGGGAAACTAACCCCGACTCCCGCAGCCGGTCTACCGCCCGCGCGGCGAGCCGCTCCGCCTCGGCCCGGGCCGCGCCCACCCCAAGCAGCGTCACGAAGGTCGCCTTAGCGTTGGCGGCGTCCTTGCCGGCGGTCTTGCCGAGCTGGTCGGAGGTGGCGGTGGCGTCCAGCACGTCGTCGGCGATCTGGAAGGCGAGCCCGATCGCCTGGCCGTAGGCCCGCAGCGCCTCGACGTGGCCCTGGGGCGCATGCTCCCCCGCCGCGAGCCCACCGATCACGCACGAGGCGGCGATCAGGGCGCCCGTCTTGCGCCGGTGCACCTCCGCAAGTTGATCGACCGGCAGGGTCTTGGTCTCCGCTTCCAAGTCCAGCGCCTGCCCGCCGATCATCCCTCCCGCACCCGCCGCGCGGAACAGCTCCAGCGCGATCTCCCGCCGCCGGCCCTCGGACAGCTGCAGCGCGTCGAGCCCGTGCGCCAGGACGCGGGCGGCGAGCGCCACCATCCGGTAGCCCGCCCGCGTCGCGCCGGCGACGTCGAAGGCACGATGCGCCGTCGGCCGGCCGCGCCGCAGGTCGTCGTCGTCCATGCACGGGAGGTCGTCGTGCACCAGGGAGTACGCATGGACGACTTCGACCGCCGCCGCGAGCTCGGCGACCGCCCCAGGCGGCGCGCCGCCCGCGAGCGCCTCGTGCGACGCGAAGACGAGCGAGGGCCGGAGCCGCTTCCCTTCGCCGAGCAGGCTGTAGCGGATCACGGGGTCGCCCGCCTCGGTCCACGCGGCGAGCACGACATCTACCCGGGCGCGGGCGTCGGCCAAGTAGGCGGCGAGTCCGCGGCTAGCGGCCGGCGCCTTCATCCTTGAGCGCCTTCTTGACTTTGAGCTCGGCCTGGGTGAGCTGCTCGCGGGCGGCGCGCAGCCGTTCGACGCCCTCCTCGAACAGCTTGAGCGCCTCGTCGAGATCCAGGTCCTCGGCCTCGAGCCGGCGGACGATGGCCTCGAGACGCTCCAGCTGCTTGCCGAAGTCCATTAGGAAGGATCTCCGCTCGCGTCGACCCGAGCGCCGACCGCGCCGTCGGTGACGCGCAGGCGGAAGCTCGTGCCGACGGGCAGCTGGGCCACGCGCTTCAGGACGCGGCCATCGGCGCCCGTCGCGACGGCGTAGCCGCGGGCCAAGATCTTGAGGGGACTCAGCGCGTCCAGGTGCGCGCCGTGCGCGGTGAGCAGGGCGCGAGACTGCTCCAGCCGCGCAGCCATCGCCCCGGTCAGGCGGTCAGCGGTGCGGTCCAAGCGATCCACCATGCGTTGCGACCGCTGCGTCAGACCGCGTGCCAG
>JBGPOM010000289.1:0-3114 GCA_041488075.1 Gemmatimonadota bacterium | reverse complement strand
CGCAGCGTCACCCTGGGGCGCGAGATCCTGGCGCGTGAGGTGCGCCGCCGCCGGCTCGGGACCCCCACCGACGCGCAGCTCGCGCAGGCCGCCACCACCCTGTCGGTCGGGACCGCCGAGCAGCTCCAGGCCGCCGTCGGCCGGGGCGATACCCCGATCGGCCAGGTGATGCGGGCCGTCTACCCCGACCTGCCCGCCGACGACCTCCACCCGCCGCGGCCCACCGCCTTCGGGCGGGTGATGGAGCGGCTGCGGCTGGGGCGGGGCATCAAGATCCAGGGCGTGGACGGCCTGATGGTCCGGTACGCCCAGTGCTGCCAGCCCGTACCGGGCGACGCGGTGGTCGGCTACGTCACGCAAGGGCGCGGCATCTCCATCCATCGGAGCGACTGCCCCAACCTCCTCACGCTCTCGGCGGAGGTCGAGCGTCGCGTGGAGATCGATTGGCAAGAGATGGAGGGGGAGGTCTTCGTCGTGCGGCTCGCGGTGAACGGGGAGGACCGGCGCGGGCTCTACGCCGATATCTGCGAGGCGATCAGCGAGACCGGGACCAACATCAAGAGCGCCGAGTTGGCCTCGAAGGACGGCGCCGTGTTCGGCTCCGTGCTGGTCGAGGTGGAAAACCACAGCCATCTGCACAAGGTGTTGCGGGCGGTGCGGAAGGTGAAGGGCGTGACCGAGATCGCCCGCCGCGATTCGGGCGGCCCCGCCGAGCTCTCGCTCGGTTAAGTTTCCCCCATGCCTTTCGATCTCGTCTCCCCCTACCAGCCGGCGGGAGACCAGCCGCGCGCCATCGCGGAGTTGAACGCCGGCCTCGCGCGCGGCGAGCGCTACCAGACTCTGCTGGGCGTCACCGGGTCCGGCAAGACGATGACGATGGCCAACGTGATCGCGCGGCTCGGCCGGCCAACCATCGTCCTGTCCCACAACAAGACCCTGGCCGCCCAGCTGTACGGCGAGCTGAAGGCGTTCTTCCCCAAGAGCGCCGTTGAGTTCTTCATCTCGTACTACGACTACTACCAGCCCGAGGCCTACGTGCCGGCGACCGACACGTACATTGCCAAGGACTCCTCCATCAACGACGACATCGACCGCCTGCGGCTGCGGGCCACGTCGAGCCTGATGGAGCGCGACGACGTGATCATCGTGGCCAGCGTCTCGGCGATTTACGGCCTCGGCGACCCCGAGGCATACCGCCAGCTCCTCGTCACGGCGCGGACCGGTGAGAGCCGCGGTCGCGACGCGTTGCTCACCGATCTGGTCGGCATCCAGTACCGGCGCAACGACGCGGCGTTCGAGCGCGGCACCTTCCGCGTGCGGGGCGACACGATCGAGATCTTCCCCGCTTACGACGAGCAGGCCGTGCGCATCGAGCTGTGGGGCGACGAGGTCGAGCGCATCGCCAAGATCGACCCGCTCACCGGGAACGTGATCACGCTGCTCGACCGCTGCGCGATCTACCCGGCCACCCATTTCGTGACCCAACGGGCGACCATCGAGCGGGCCGTGTCCGCGATTCGGACCGAGCTGAAGGACCGGCTGATCGAGCTCCGGGCGCAGAACAAGCTGGTTGAGGCGCAGCGGCTCGAGTCGCGCACCAACTTCGACGTCGACATGCTGCTCGAGGTGGGACGCTGCACCGGCATCGAGAACTACTCGCGCCACCTCACCGGGCGCGCCCCGGGGCAGCGGGCCGCCTGCCTGCTCGACTATTTCCCGGCCGACTACCTCTGTATTCTCGACGAGTCGCACCAATCGCTGCCCCAGCTCGGCGCGATGTACGAGGGCGATCGGTCCCGTAAGCAGACGCTCGTGGACTATGG
Organism: Gemmatimonadota bacterium; assembly: GCA_041488075.1. Taxonomy (GTDB): domain Bacteria; phylum Gemmatimonadota; class Gemmatimonadetes; order Gemmatimonadales; family GWC2-71-9; genus 20CM-2-65-7. The sequence goes on along the minus strand of JBGPOM010000289.1, from coordinate 1,291 downwards.
CTTCCGGCTCCCCTCGGCGCTCGACAACCGGCCCCTCAAGTACGACGAGTTCATGCGGCTCGTCCCGCGCATCCTCTTCACGTCCGCCACGCCCGGCGACGAGGAGCTGCGACTGTCCGGCGGGGTGGTCGTGGAGCAGATCATCCGGCCCACCGGTCTCGTCGACCCCGAGGTCCTGATTCGGCCCGTCGCCGGTCAGGTCGACGATCTGCTGCACGAGATCCGCCAGCGCGAGAAGAAGCGCGAGCGGGTTCTCGTCACGACCCTCACCAAGCGCATGTCGGAGGACTTGACCGACTACCTCCAGCAGCACGGCGTCCGCGTCCGCTACCTCCATTCCGAGATCGACGCCATCGAGCGCGTCGAGATCATCCGCGGCCTGCGGCTCGGCGAGTTCGACGTCCTCGTCGGCATCAACCTGCTGCGCGAGGGACTCGATCTGCCCGAGGTCTCGCTCGTCGCCATCCTCGACGCCGACCAGGAAGGGTTCCTGCGCTCCGACCGCTCGCTCATCCAGACGGTGGGTCGCGCGGCCCGCCACTTGAGCGGCCGGGCGATCCTCTACGCCGACCGCGTCACCGGTTCGATGGAACGGGCGCTGAGCGAGATGAACCGGCGCCGCGCCACTCAGCTCGCCTACAACGTCGAGCACGGCGTCACGCCCCGGTCGATCGTCAAGTCGGTCGGCGACATCCGCTTCGTCACCCGCTTCGCCGACGCGCGCACCGCCAAGCCCACTCCCGCAGGCGTCCGCCGCCCCGCCGACGCCCAGGAGCGGGAGGCGCTGATCCGGCTGCTGGAGCAGCAGATGCAGAGCGCGGCCGAGGAGCTCGATTTCGAGCTGGCCGCCGTGCTGCGCGATCAGGTTCTCGAGCTCAAGGCCGATGCGCCTCTCCGCGGACGAGCTCAGCCGGTTCGGTGAGACCCTCGGGTCCCGGCTCGCGGCCCCCGCGGTGATCGGCCTGTCGGGGGAGATGGGCACCGGGAAGACCACCCTGGTGCAGGCCATCTGCCGTGGCCTCGGCGCCCGCGCCCTCGCGACGAGCCCCACCTACGCCCTGGTGCACCACGACCAAGCGGGACCCGCAGCCGTCTACCACGTGGACTGCTACCGCCTGAAGCACCCGGATGAGGCACGGGACCTAGGCTTTGAAGACATGGTCCGCGAGGGCGCCATCATTCTCATCGAGTGGCCCGAGCGCGCCGGTCCCTGGCTGCCGCCGCTCGACCGCCACTTCCGCCTGGCACATGATGCTGACCCCGCGATCCGCGTCCTAGTGGAGGACGCGTG
>JBGPOM010000288.1:0-3138 GCA_041488075.1 Gemmatimonadota bacterium | reverse complement strand
GTTGATGGTGCGGACGCGCGAGCACCTCGGCGTGACCGGGGTCGTGGTCACGCACGACATGCGCAGCGCCTACACCGTGGGCGACCGCATCGCCATGCTGTACGAGGGCCGGATCCGGCAGGTGGGCACGGTCGCGGAGATCCAGGAAACGGAGGACCCCGTGGTGCGGCAGTTCATCGAGGGACGCCCCGAGTGAAGCGCGAGAACGAGTTCGCAGTCGGCCTGGTGGTCATCGTGGCGCTCGCCGTGGTGGTCGCCGGCGCCCTGTGGCTCTCCGGCGCCCACCTCGGCAAGACCGAGGCGGTGTACACGGCGCGCTTCCGGACCGTCGGCGGGCTCGGCGTGGGCAACCCGGTCGTGCTGCGCGGCGTACGGGTGGGGCGCGTCGAGGCGATCCGCCTCGCCACCGGGAACTGGGTCGAGGCGGACCTGAAGATCTATGCCGGCGTCACCCTGCCCCCGAAGCCCGCGGTGATCGCGGCCTCGGCGTCGCTGTTCGGCGAATGGGCGGCGACCCTTATTGCGAGCGACCCGCTCCCCACTGATCCCAACGTCCGCCAGGCCCTCATCGAGGCGCAGGCCGGGGCGGGTGCGAAGTGGCCCGGCGCCACGCTCCCCGACATCGGCCAGCTGACGGCCCAGGCGAGCCGCATCGCGACCGACATCGCCACGGTCTCGGCCCGCATCCAGACCGCCTTCGACTCGTCGGCCGTCTCGGACCTGCGGCGCTCGATCCGCGACTTCGGCCAGATCGCCGATCGCCTCGCGCGGGTGACCAACGAGCAGGCGGACGTCATCGGCAACGTGGGGCAGAACTTGAGCAAGGGGTCGGACGCCCTCGCTCGCGCCGCGACCGACTTGCGGGCGACGCTGGGGCGCGTGGACTCGGCCACCAACCAGGGTCAGCTCGCCAACATCCTCAACAATGCCGCGGCCACGAGCACCGATCTCCGCTCCGCATCCCAGGACTTCCGCGAGCTCATGGGCGCGGCCCACAAGAACCAGGAGAGTCTGGTGCGCGTGCTGGTGTCGGCCGACTCGATGATGTCGCGCATCGCGAACCGCAGCGGCACGCTCGGCCTGCTGGTCGGCGATTCGGCCCTGTACCGCGAGACGACGCTCACGATGATCCAGCTGCGGCAGCTGCTGTCCGACATTCAGGCGAATCCGCGGAAGTACTTCCAGTTCAGCGTGTTCTAGGGGGACCCCGGGATGCCGCCTCGCAAGGCCCAACGCCGCGCGCAGCGGGAGACGAGCGCCGGGGGCGTGGTGTTCCGGCGCGAGGCGGGCGTCGCGCGCTTCCTGCTGATCCGCGACTCCTACCGGAACTGGGGCTTCCCCAAGGGCCACCTCGAGCGCGAGGAGCCTCCCGCGGAGGCCGCGCGCCGCGAAGTGACCGAGGAAACGGGCCTCGAGGATCTGGTGCTCCACGGTCCGATCAAGGTGATCGACTGGTACTTCCGCTTTCGCGGCAAGACGATCCACAAGTACTGCCACTTCTTCCTCTTCGAGTCGAAGCGGGGCGAGCCCATGCCGCAGGTGAACGAGGGCATCACCGAGTGTGCCTGGCATCCACTCGAAGAGGCGCTCCGCACGGTCAGCTACGACAACGCGCGCGACGTGCTGCGGCGCGCCGCCGAAATGGTGCACGCGCTCGTTCAGGTCGAGGGGCCGTGACGCCGGTCGTGCCGGTGTTCCACCCGCGCCGCGAGGCGCGCCGCGCGGTGAAGCAGGGCTATCCGCGGGGGACGGGCAGCGTGCGTCTGTGCCGCACCGTACAGGCGGTCGAGCGGCTGCTGCAGCAGCGCCTCGTGGATGCGGTCGTGCTCGACGTGCGCAGCTGCACCGCGGAAGGCATCGGTCTGCCCGCCCGCTTCCCGCGCATCCCGATGTACGCCCTCTCGGCGGTGCGCCCCGACGATGGGACGCTGCTCGCGTCGTGCCAGCAAGCCGGCTTCGCGGGGGTGCTGGTCGAGGGGGTGGACAACGCCGTGGCGGGGGAGTGGATCGCCGCGCGGACGGCGCAGGTGGCGCGCCGCGCCGCCCTCGCCGACGCCCCCCGCCTGCTGCGCCTCACCGACCGGCTGCAGCTCGCCGCCTGGGAAGAAGTGTTGCGGCGCGCCGGCGTGCCGACCCAGACCGGGCACGTCGCGCAGGCGCTGCGGGTCACGCGCGAGCACCTGTCGCGCGAATTCGGGGCGGGTGGCGCGCCCAACCTGAAGCGCGTGATCGACCTCGCCCGGGCCGCCTGTGCCGCGGACCTGCTCGGGAATCCCGGGTACACGATCCGCGCCGTCGTGCGTATCCTGGGTTACGCCTCCCCCAGCCACCTGGCGGGGGCGGCCCGCCGGGTCGCGGGCGTGACGCCGCATGAATTGCGGGAATTAGGGCCGCGCGGGGTGCTGCAACGGTTCTTGCGGGGGAGGACCCGGTCCAGGGTCTGACTGACCCCGGCGACAACCCGGGATTCGAAGGGGTCGGGGCGCATGGGCGTAGTGTAGGGGCACGGCAATGCTGTGCCCCTACGGGCGTCGGTTCGACGCTGGTTGCCGGGTCCCAATGCATGTGATATTTTTCACAATCTCTAGAGCGGCGATTCCATGGCGACCGATTCGATCCTGCGGCCGGGCGAGCTGAAAGACATCCTCCTCAAGGAGATCCAGGCGGCGGACCTGGCGGACATCGACGTCCGCGAGGTCGGCACGGTGCTCGAAGTGAAGGACGGCATCGCCCGGGTCTACGGGCTCACCGCCGCGATGGCGGGCGAGATGATCGAGTTCACGGTGTCCGAGACCGGGGAGAAGATCACCGGCCTCGCGCTGAATCTCGAGGAGGACAACATCGGGGCGGTGATCTTCGGGGACTACCTCCAGCTCCGCGAGGGCGACGAGGTGCGCCGCACGGCCCGCGTGCTCGAGGTGCCGGTCGGGCCGGCGATGGTGGGGCGCGTGGTGGACGCGTTGGGCCGGCCGGTCGACGGTCTTGGCCCCATTCAGACGACCAAGTCGCGCAAGGTGGAGATCGTGGCGCCCGGCATCATCAAGCGGCAGCCGGTGAAGGAGCCGCTCCAGACGGGGATCAAGGCTATCGATGCGATGATCCCGATCGGTCGCGGCCAGCGCGAGCTGATCATCGGCG
>JBGPOM010000287.1:0-3173 GCA_041488075.1 Gemmatimonadota bacterium | reverse complement strand
GGGTCGATCTCGCCCGCCGGGTCGTACCAGTTGTAGATCCAGTTCATCATGCCGAAGAGCACGTAGGCGGCGGCACTGCGGTCCACCGCCGTCTCCTCGGGGGCCGCGTCCTTGAGCAACGTCTCGAGCAGGTCCACGTAGCGTCGCTTGATCGCGGCGACGCCGCGCGCCGGCTCGTGCGACAGCACCTTCATCTCGGCCATGTGCTGGGCGAAGAAGGTCACGTGGTGGCGGATGAACGCCTGCAACCGCTCCGCCGGATCGGTCGTGCCCGCGACGGCCCGCTCGGCACCCGCCAGGACGCGTGTGAAGCACCGCTCCTGGATCAGGGCAAGCAGGTCCTCCTTGCCCCGGGTGTAGTAGTACATCCCGGCGAGCGACATCCCGCTCGCCGCCGCGAGGTCGCGCATCGTCGTGGAGTGGTAGCCCTTCCGGGCGAAGACCCGAGCGGCCTGGGCGAGCAGATGGTCGAGGCGTTCGTCGTAGGGGCGCATGGGTTCGAACAAGCGTTCGAATCGGGAAGCTAGCCGGTCCTTAATATCCACGCAACTGGCACGTCTACCCCCTGGAGCCATGGCTCAACCTCAGCCGATCGCCGCCACCCCCACCCCCAGCCCCTCCCCGGCTCCCGACGCGACGCTGATCGCCGCGTGGCGGGGGGGAGACGAACAGGCGGCGGCCGAGCTGGTGCGGCGGCACGCACGGGCGCTGGCGCGGTTTCTCGCCGGCGCGGGGGCGCCCGAGGCGGACGTGGACGACCTGGTGCAGGAGGCGCTGATCCGCGCATTCCGGGCGGTGGCTGGCTTTCGAGGTCAGTGCCAGTTCCGCACCTGGCTCCTGACGATCGGCGGCAACGTGCTGAAGGATCACGGCCGCCGGGCGGCACGGCATCAGGTGGTGCCGCTGGATGAGCGGCTGAGGGCGCGGGATGGCGACCCGCACGAACGGGCGGAGGCGGGGGAGGCCGAGGCGCGGCTCGCCGTGGGGATTGGAGAGCTGTCCCGGCTGCAGCGCGAGGTCTTCCTGCTCCGCGCTCAACAGGGCCTCGAGTATGGAGAGATCGCCGCGGCGCTGGATACAACTGAAGGGGCGGCCCGGGTGCACTACCACCATGCCGTCAAGCGACTGAAGGAGTTCCTGCAATGACCGACGACGCGAAGCTGGAGGCAGCGGCCCAGCGCTTGGGCACGGAGGCCGCCGAGCGCTTGAACGTGGAGCGGACGGTGGCCGCGGTGCTCGAGCGTCTGCGGGCGGAGCCGGTGAGCGCCTCGCGCGTGAGGTGGATGCAGCCCGCCTGGCTCCGGATCGCGGCGGCGCTCGTGATCCTCGTCGCGGGAGGGTTGATCGGACGGCGCCTGCTCGTCCAGTCCGGAACGGGCGGCGGGAGGGGGAGCCACGAAGTCGCGCACTTCGTGAGTGACGACTTGAGCGACCTGTCGGCCGATCAATTGCGCGACGTGTTGACCACACTGGACGAGACGCTGGACCTCGGTCGCACGACGCTTCCCGAGGTCGACCTCGACAATCTCGATGCGCAACAGCTCCGCGTGGTGCTGCGCTCCTTGGAGGGATAATGAAGCGATTCGCGTGGATTCTGGCGTTTGCCGTCACCGTCGCACCGGCGATTGCGGCGCAACAGCCGCAGCCGGTCGACACCGTGGAAGCCGGGCGGCTGCGCCGGCAGATCGAAGAGCGGTTCAGCCAGCGCGTGCAGCAGCAGCTGGGGCTTACCGCCGACCAGACGACCAAGCTGCGTGCGACGCAAGAGCAGTTCGGCACGCGGCGGCGGGCAGTGATGCGGCAGCAGCTCGAGCGGCGGCTGGCGTTGCAGGGCCAGATGCGGCCCGGCGAGGCCGCGAATGCCGACAGCGTGCGAAAGTTGATGGACGGCATGCAGGCAGGGCGCGCCGAGATGCTCAAGATCGAGCAGGACGAAGATCGGGAGATGGCGGGGTATCTCACGCCAGTGCAGCGCGCGCGGTATCAGATGATGCGGCAGCAGCTGCTCGAGCGAGTGAACCAGATGCGCGAGCAGCGGCGCGGCAGGATGGGCCCGGGCGCCAGGGGCCCCGGGCGAGCCGGCATGCGTCCGGAGGGCGGGCGGCGGCCGGGCCGGCGGCCCATCAACTGATCTTTAGGCGAACCGAGGCGATCGGGCGGCCGGGGTGAGTGGACTCCGGCCGCCCTGCTATATTCAGCGTCCGCGCGCCCGGGTGGCGGAACTGGCAGACGCGCCGGACTCAAAATCCGGTGGGGGCAACCCCATCCGAGTTCGATTCTCGGCCCGGGCATGAAGCCCCGCAACGACTTGCGCGTGAGTCACCGCGCGCCTCGGAGGGCGCGGGGTCGCGATTGTCCCCCCGCTGTCCCCTTCGCGAGCAGCGCCACCGCCTCGCGCAGATCGCGCTCGTCGACGATCGCGTAGCGCCGAAACATCGAGTCGGTCTCCCAGCCACAGAGTCGCATGACCACGTGTTGCGGCACGCCGGCACGGATGAGGTTCCGCGCAGCGGTCCGCCGGAAGTCGTGCGGGACGCGACCGGCCAGCTGGGGGCGGGTGATGACCGTCGTCCCGGCCGGACCCTCGCGCGTCGCCGCGCGCTCGCACGCCCCCTGCCACGCGTCGTCGTAACTCTTGATCGGCCGACCGTTCCGGTGGAACACGTGCGGGATGACGCGGCCCAGGCGCCGCTCGGTCGCCGTCGTCTGCGCGCGTTGGCGATCGAGCAGCGCCGCGAGGGCGGGCAGGACGTCGAACGGGAACGTCCGACCCCGATCACTCTTCGTCGTGTTCGGCTCGAGCCGTACCACGCCGGCCGCGAAGTCCACCTGGCCCCACGTCAGCGCCAGGACCTCGTCCTTCACCCGCCAGCCCGTGAGGTAACAGAACTCCATGACGGGCTGCAGGGCGGCGTCCAGCTCGGCGAGGACCGCGCGGAAGTCCGCGTCCTCGAAGAACCCCGAGCGGGCGTTGTGAGGATCCGGCGTCGAGATGGCCGGCTTCGCGGAGAGCGGGAGCCGGCGGGCCCGGACGGCCAGGTTGAACGCGCGGCGCAGCGCCGCGAGCTCCTTGTTGACCGTGGCACGCGCAGCACCCGCGTCCAGTCGGTGCCCCTCGTAGGCGGTCACTCGGTCGCTCGTGATAGCGAGCGCGCGGCTCGTGCCGAAGTACG
>JBGPOM010000286.1:0-3203 GCA_041488075.1 Gemmatimonadota bacterium | reverse complement strand
CGCCTCGAGCGGCTCGACGAGAAGGGCTGGACCAAGCAGGGCAAGTTCCTGATGGAGGGGGCGCCGCCCTGGGAGGACACGGTCGAGAACTTCGTGTGGGGCATGTTCTTCGACGCCATCCATCATCGCGGGCAGCTCAGCACCTACCTGCGGCCGATGGGGAGCAAGGTGCCCTCGATTTACGGGCCGTCGGCGGACGATCCGGGGGGGTCGTGAGCGGCCGTCCCACCAGGACCCTGATCGGTTGCGCCGTGCTGGTGGCGGCGGCCTCGGCCGCCCCAGCGCAATCGGTGCAGTACCGCTCGCCCGCGGGTGTCGCGTATCGCTCACAGCGCGACACCGGCGCGATTGCCCGTGCGGAGCGCGCCCGCGCCGCCGATCCGCGCAACGTGGAACGGATCATTCAGCTCGGCGTCGCGCAATCGGGCGCCCGCCAGTTCCGGGAAGCCATCCGGACGTTCACGCGCGGGCTCAAGATCGCGCCGGACGATGCGATGCTGTATCGCTGGCGCGGGCACCGCTACCTCTCGGTGCGCGAGTTCGACCGGGCGATGGACGATCTCACGCGCGGCAGCCGCCTCGACAGCACCAACTACGGGATCTGGTACCACCTTGGCATCGTGCGCTATGCGCGCGGCGATTTTGCCGGCGCGACAGATGCGTTCACGCGCGCGCAGCCGCGGGCGCCCGACGCCGGCGAGCTGGCCGGCGCGACCGATTGGCTGTGGATGTCGCTGTCGCGCTGCGGCCGGGTGGCGGACGCGCAGGCGATGCTGGATCGCCGGCCGGACTCCCTGCCGACGGAGATCGCCTATGCGCAACGCCTGCGGTTGTATCGGGGGCAGATCGGCCCCGACGAGGTGCTCACCGCGGCCGATACCGGCGACATCGCGGTGGCGACGCTGAGCTACGGCGTGGGGAACTGGTATCTGGTGCGGGGCGACACGGTGCGGGCCAGGCTCTGGTTCGAGCGGTCGATCCGGTCCGGCGGGTGGCCGGCGTTCGGGTTCATCATGTCCGAAGTTGAGCTGCGGCGGCTGCGGTAGAGGTCCTGCGTGACCGTCAGCCCCAGCTTTCGCACGTTCATAGTGGATCAGTTGACGCGGACCGTCCCCGGGATCCGCGCGCGCGGCATGTTCGGCGGCGTCGGGATTTACGCGGGCGACCTGTTCTTCGCGCTGATCGACGACGACACGCTCTACTTCAAGGTCGACGACTCGAACCGGCCGGCCTTCGAGGCGCGCGGCGCAAGCCCCTTCCGCCCCTACGGCGACGAGGGCGAGGTCATGCAGTACTACGCAGTGCCGGCCGACCTGCTCGAGGACCCCGAGGCGCTGCGTCCGTGGGCGGAGCAGGCCATCGCGGTGGCGGTGCGGAAGAAGGCGAAGCGCCGGTGATCTCGAGAATCGTCCCCCTGTTCGCGTTCATCTGCACGGCGGCGGTCGCCCAGGACAGAGGCCCAGGAGTGCCAACGTCGAGGTTCGGGGTCTACATCGGCCGAGGCGAGCTGCTGGTGAATCCGTTCTTCACCTACTCCACCGATCACAACCGCGAGTACCAGCCGGCTCAGCTCGGGTACGGACTGGCCCAGGACTACCGCGGCCGGTTCCGCAGTTCGGAGGGATTGGTCTTCGTCGCGTATGGCCTGACCGACTGGCTCGCCGTCGAGCTCGAGGCGAGTAGCATCCGGGCAACATTGGACAAGGCGCCCACCGATACCTCTGCCACTCCCAACCGAATCGAGGAATCGGGTCTCGGCGACGTCGAAGGACAGGTGCGGATGCGCCTGCTGCGAGAGGGCGGCCATCGCCCGGAAATGTTTGGCTTCCTGGAAGTCACGATTCCCTCGCAGAAGGGTAAGGTGTTGATCGGCAACCCGGATTGGGACGTGCGGCCGGGCATCGGCATCGTGCGAGGCTTTGCGTGGGGCACGGTGACGACACGCGTTACCGTCGAGTACAATCACGACGACCGGCTCTGGGACCTCGGGGAATTCTCGATCGAGTATCTGAAGCGCCTGTCACCCTCCTGGCGTCTGAATCTGGCCTTCGAGGGAGGAGAAACCGGAGCGATGGACGAGTGGGACTTGGTTGCCGGGGTGCAGTGGCGGATACGAGACTCCTTCTTCCTGAAGCTCGACAACGCGATCGGACCTATGTCCAAGTCGACCGATTGGGCGCCGGAGCTCGGGGTCATGGTGGCGTTGCCGCATTGAGCCATTCGGCGCAGGCGGCGTGACTCCCCCCGTTCTCTGCTACCACCGCATCGGCGGCCCGCTCGAATTGGGAGTGACGCGCGTCTCCCAGTCCCTGTTTGCTCGACAGATGGAGTCGCTGGCGCGCGCCGGCTGGCGCACACTGACCCTGTCCGAATTCGCCAACCCACGCCCCACGCCCCACACCCCACGTACGTTCTTGCTGACGTTCGACGACGGCTACGCGTCCCTCGCCGAGTACGCGTATCCCCTCCTCGCCGGCCTCGGCTTCACCGCCACGACGTTCGTGGTCACCGACTTCATCGGTCGGGACAATACGTGGGACGTGCGCTACACCTGGCGCCGGTTGGCGCACCTCGACTGGCCTGAGATCGAGCGCTGGCGGGCGCGCGGGTTCGAGTTCGGCTCACACGGTGCGACGCACCGGCGCCTCACCTGGGCGGATGACGGCGCGGCGGCGGATGAGTTGGGTCGCTCGCGACAGACGCTTGTGGCCCGGCTCGGCGCCCCCGCCGGGCGCGCGGTGGCCTACCCGTTCGGCGCCGTGGACACGCGCGTCGAGCGGCTCGCGGCGGCGGCCGGCTACGATTTGGGGTTCGGGGGTGTGCGAGGGAGCGGAGCTCGGCTCAATCTGCCCCGGGTGCCGGTCTACGTGTGGGACCGGGGGGCCACGCCGTTCGGGTTGCGGGAGGATGGGCTGGGCGCGTTGGGGCGATTCGTGGCGCACGTGGCCAATCGCTGCGCCGTCGGGACGAGCCTGATGCTCAAACTGCGCTAGATGAAGAACCGCGCTGCCACCGGGATCAGTTGCGGGTGCTTCACCAGCGCGTGCGCGAAGATCCTCCCCAGCGACCGCTTCTCCTGCGGAATCCCGTTCACCGTCCGCGCCAACCGATTGAAGAACGCGTCATCCAAGTTCTCGAGCGCCTGCTTGATGCGGTAGTACTTGAGGTGGTCGTCACCCAGCAGGTCCATCCAGGCCTTGTGG
>JBGPOM010000285.1:0-3213 GCA_041488075.1 Gemmatimonadota bacterium | reverse complement strand
CGGCCGCTTCCGGGTGGGCAGCGCGGGTGCGGCCACGTTGACCCTCTCCCGCCTGTCCTACGAGGGAGCGCGGGACCACAGCGCAGCCAACCTGCGCGCTGCGGGCGCCCGCCTCCGACTGCCGCTCGGGCCCGTGTGGTCGCTCACCGCCCTGGCGGACGTGGGAGACCAGCCGCGCGCCGATAACCCGGGCGCGTTGAACCTGACCGAGCTACGCAGCAACCGCGACACCGTGCCGCCCCTCAATCTCGCGACGCGCGCCGGGAAAGATGTGCTGCAGGGCCAGGCCGGCGTGACGCTGCGCGGGGAGTTCGCCTCCGGCGACGAAGCCACGATGACGCTATTCGGCCTCGCGCGCGATCTCGAGAATCCCCAGACCTTCGCCTACATCCGACTGAACCGCACGGCCGCCGGCACGCGCGCCGCGATCACCCACCGGGGTGTGACGGCCGGGATCGACGTCCAGAGCCAGCGGGACGACCGCGCCAACTTCGGGAACGCGGGAGGCGCTCCCGACACGGTACGCGCGCTCGACCAGTTGGAGCACGTCACCGAGCTCGGGCCTTTCGTGCAGGTCGTCGTGGATGTCGCGCCGCGTGCCGCGCTCACTACCGGCCTGCGCTACGACCGGGTGAGTTTCGTGGTGCGGGACCGTCTCGTTGGCGACTCGTCGATCGACGTGAAGTACCGCGACGACTCGGGGCGGCGGGTGATGGCGGCGCTTTCGGGCTCCCTCGGCGCGACGTTCCAGGCGGCCCGGGCGCTGACGCTGTACGCGAGCGCCGGCTCGTCGTTCGAGACGCCGACCACGACGGAGCTCGCGAACCGGCCCGACACCGCAGGGGGATTCAACCGCGACCTGGCGCCCCAGCGCGCATGGACCTACGAGGTGGGCGCGCGCGGCGCGGTCTGGGAGGCCGCCCTCTATCAGGCCGACGTGCGGGACGAGCTCGTCGGCTTTGAGATCGCGGCTTCGCCGGGGCGCCGCTTCTTCCGGAACGCCGGGAGCGGGCGCCACCGCGGCGTGGAAGTCGCTGCCGGCGGCGCGCCGCTCGCGGGGCTCGATGTCCGTGTGACCTGGACCTATTCCGACTTCCGCTACCGCCGCTATGCGTTCACGGCGGGGGGCACGACGCACGTCCTTGACGGGCGGCGGCTGCCGGGGATCCCGCGGCATACCCTGCGGCTCGCGCTCCGGGGGCGGCCGGCGCCGCCGCGCGGCACCTGGGCGGAAGTCGAGACCACGTACGCGTCGCGCTACGCCGTGGACGACACCCTGAACCGCCAGACCTCGCCCTGGTGGGTGACCAACCTGCGGGTCGGATGGGACGGCGCGGATCGGGGGGGGGAGGGGGAGGGAGGGGGGGGCACGCGTGTGACGCCGTTCGTGGCGGTCCAGAACCTCTTCAACAGGAAGTACGTCGGGTCGGTCGTGATCAATGCGGCGGGTGGGCGTTACTACGAGCCGGCACCGGGCCGGAACCTGTTGGTCGGCTTGACGGTTGGTGCGGGACACTGACGGCCCCGGCTGAACGCTTACTTGTACCGGTAGGTAATGCGTCCCCGGGTCAGGTCGTAGGGCGACAGGTCCACCGCGACCCGGTCGCCTTGGAGGATGCGGATGTAGTTCTTTCGCATCTTGCCGCTGACGTAGGCGAGCACTTCGTGACCGTTTTCGAGCTTCACCCGGAACGTCGTGTTGGGCAGGACTTCCGTCACCGTGCCCATCATTTGAATCGCATCGCCGGCCACGCTGATCCCGATTTCCTTTCGGTGTTAGACGTCCCGCGGGTCCATGGTCGCGTCGCGCGGGGGCTCGAGACCATGGGCGATGTAGGAGGCGTGGCGTCCGCAGGTGGCGCAGATCAGGCTGATGCGCTCCGCCCGGGGCGCCACCTCGCCGGGGTGCATGGGCCGGCGGCGGGGCACCCGGTGAATCGTCCGGGTGCCGCACGAGGGGCACACCAACGGCAGGTGGTCCCGGTCGGCCGCGATGAGCGCCAACGCTTCCGGTGCCCGAAACTCCTTGATGCCCCGTCGACCCACGGCGATTCGCCTCCAACGGGGGAATCTAGCCCTTTTCTTGACGGCCTCGCAGGGGGGGTGTAGCTTGGCGCGACCTTCAACCTTGGAGCGGCGGTCCTGGTGCCAGCCGAGCTCGGTGGGTCGCAGATCTCCTCGCTGCTCGAGACCCTCCCCGGCATCGCGAGCGTCCTGCGCAGCCCGGTGGCGGATGCCCTCATCAAGGCGATCCGGGGCGCCGTGGGCTTGGGCGAGTTCGCTGCCGAGGACGCCGAGGAGCTCGTGCGCTACGCGGTGCGGCGTGGGCTGATCGGCGCCGACGAAGGCGACCGCGTGCTGGCCGAGGTGCACGAGGCTGTGGCCAAGCGGAAGCCGAAGCCGGCAAAGAAGGCGAAGCCCCCCGCGAAGAAGCCGGTGAAGAAGAAACCCCGCCGCTAGATCCGGAAGCCCCGGACCAGCCCGCGCAGCTTCTCGGCCGCCTGAAGCAGCTCTCCGGCGGCCGCGGCCATTTCCTGGGTGGACGCGCCTTGCTGCTCCGTGGCGGCCGTGACCTGCTCGGCGCTCGAGGCGTGGGAGACGGCCCGGCTCACCACCTGCTGGGCGCGCTGGCCGAGCTGCTCGGTGACGGTCCGAGTCTCCTGCGCCGCGCTGGTGACGCGATCGGCCGCTTGCTCGACCTGCTCCACCGCCGCCACGATCTCCGCCAGCCCCCGCGCCGCCCCCTCGGCCACCGACTCGATGCCACGGACCTTCGCTTGGCCCACCGCCATCGTGGCCGTGACTTCCTCCACCTGCTCGCGGATGACCGCCGTCGTGCGGGCCACGTCCTCGGCGGCGCGGGCCGATTCGTCCGCCAGCTGGCGTACCTCTTCGGCGACGACGGCGAAGCCGCGCCCGTGCTCGCCGGCGCGCGCCGCCTCGATCGCGGCGTTCAACGCCAGGAGGTTCGTCTGCGACGAGATGCGCTTGATGAGATCGACGAAATCGTCGATCGCGGAGCTCTGCTGGGCGAGCTGCATCACTTCGGTCGACGTCGTCCGCACCACCTCCCGCACGTCGAGCAACGTGTTGCCCGCCGCCGCGACGTCGCCGCGGTGGCGGTCGGCCACCGTGCGGATCTCCTCGCCGAGCCGGGCCACACGGGCGGCGGCCTCGGTCATCTCGGCGGTCGCCCGCCGCATCTGCTCGAGT
>JBGPOM010000284.1:0-3219 GCA_041488075.1 Gemmatimonadota bacterium | reverse complement strand
CCGGAATAGTCCGCGACGTCGGGGTGGAACTCCGGGAGGAACCCCTGCGGATAGAGCTCCGGCCAGTTCTTGGAGCTGTCGAAGTAGCGGAAGAACCCGTTGCCCGTTCCGACCCGGTGGCTGTAGCCGCCGAAGGCGTAGACCTCGCTCGTGCCGGCGGGATTCAAGGGAAGCCGGAAGTTCGCGAACGTCATCGCGTCCTTTTCGAGCCCGTCGCCCCAGTGGTAGTTCGGCTGAGTCAGCGAATTACGCTTCTGAAGAAGGCGCCCAGTCAGCGTGTCGATTGCGTCCCCAACACCGTTCCCGTCCACCAGGAAGATGTCGGGCCACGCGCGATTCGTCGGATCGCGGTGCAGGAACTCCCCGAACAGCGTGAGCGATCCGCGGCCCACGCCGAAGCCGAGCCCGCCGTTCAAGTCCACGGTGGCCCCGTCGTTGGGATAGTCCTTGGTGGCGTACTCGCCCGATTCCGCGTTCAGGAACGGCGCGAACGCCCCTTCCTTCATCACCACGTTCACGACCCCCGCGATCGCGTCGGACCCATATTGTGCCGATGCGCCGTCGCGCAGCACCTCGATGCGGTCGATGGCGCCGCTCGGCAGCGCGTTGAGATCCACGCCGCTCGAGCCGGCCCCCATGCCGTAGGCGAAGGTGTTCATCACCGCCATCTGATGCCGGCGCCAGCCATTCACGAGCACCAGCGTGTGATCCGGCGACAGGCCGCGCAGCGTGAACGGCCGCACGATATCATTGGCGTCGGTGACGCTCTGGCGCGGGAAGTTGACCGACGGCGCGAGCGCCTGAAGGATCTGGCTCGTCTCGCTGGTGCCTTGCTGCGCCAGCTGCTCCGCCGAGAACACGTCTACCGGCACCGCCAGCTCCTCGGCCGCCGTGTGGCGCGCGCGGGAGCCGACCACCACGTCGATGGGCGAGAGGGCGATCGGCTGCGACACCATGGCGAAGTTCTGCTCGGACGCGGCGCCCTCGCTCACGCTGACGCGCGCCCCCTGGGGCACGTAGCCGAGCAGCCGCACCCGCACCGTGTACGTGCCCACCGCGAGGCCGCGAATGTCGTACCGGCCCTGGTCGTCGCTCATCGCGCGGAGCCCCGTCCCTTCGACCGACACCTGCGCGCGGGCGAGCGGCGCCCCTGCGGGATCGGCCACACGGCCGCGGATCGAGCCGCCCTGCGCGGCGAGCGCGGTCGGTCCGAGGAGGAGCAGCACGGTCGTGATTAAAATTGCAGTGCGGCGCATAATCATTACTCCTGGAGAGGGGCGAACGCAGCCATAGTGCTACCGCGCGGCGGGAGGGGCGTCAAGCAAGGCTAGTGCTGGTGCGGTGACCCCCCGCCCGCGAAATCCACGTGCACCATCCAGCCGAACAACCGTGGCAGGAACCGCCCGCCGACGCTGGCGCAGGCCTCTGCGGTCGCGACCGGGGACTTCGGCCCGAATACCGGCCGGCCCTCCCGCGTCTCCCGCCACCGCTCCCGCGCCCCGCGCGGGGGGACGCACCAGTTCACGTGCTGGTGCCAGCGGAAGACGCGGAGGGGGAGCCGCGCGTCGAGCTCCGCGTCCCCCTCCCGCGCGGGCGCGGTATACATCGCGCCCACCAGCTCGAAGCCGCCGTCGGCGCCGCGCCGATAGAGCAGAGACGTCGGCCTCGCGGGATCGAAGCGCAGCATCGCGCCCAGCGCCCCGCGCCAACTCGTGAAATGGTAGACCGGTTGCGGCACCCCCGGCAGGAACTGGCGGAACCCATCGGCTTCCGCGGCCCGCACGTCGCGGTAGCGCGCCGTGGCGGCCTGCAATTGAGCGACGACCCGCGCCGCGCGGGCCGAATCGCCGGGGGCGAGCGGGCGCAGCGAGGTGAGCCGCATATGCAGATCCTCGACCATCGCGCCGCCCATCACATGCTCCGCCACCGCGCGGTCTGCTCGTCGGGCCGCTCGGCGCGGTCGACTAGCTCTTCGCCCCCGTGGCACCCCCAGCCCAGCGTGAGCGCGCACAGGAGGATCGCGCGCGGGCGCGCCCTAGGGCCGGGACCCATTGAGACGCCGGAAGTGGGGCCGCTCGACGGCATAATAGAAAACGAGGATCGCCAGTTGCACGAAGGCCGCGGCCCAGAGCCCCACGAACGATCCCGTGATCAGTGCGAACCCGTACGCCTGCAGGTAGCCCACGGTGTACATCGGGTTGGCGAGGAAGCGGTAGGGGCCGGCGAGCACCGCGCGGTGCGCGGAGGGGGGCGCGAAGAAGTTGTACCAGTAATAAGCGTCCCCCCCCAGCGTGGCGGCGGCCCAGACCTTGACCGACACGCCGACCGCCACGAGCATCACGCCCGCTGCGATCACGGCAACCCGCGGGATGCTGCCGCCGAGGGTGAGGGTGTCGTGGGTGACCAGGCAGAGGATCCCGAACGCCACGACGTCGTTGACCATCAGCGCCGACGCCACGCGCCGGAACCGCGCGAATCCGCCCGCCACGCCCCAGCGGCGCGTGTAGGCCTCGTGCCGCTCCTGCCGCCGGAGCGCGATGCCGACGAAGCAGACGTAAGCCAGTCGGCTCGCGACGCAATAAGCGATCGCTGCCAGCGTCACCGGCGTCCGTACACGTGTACGATGGCCCGTCCCTGTCCTCCGAACACCGAGCTGCGATAGAAGAAGTCGATCCGCCGGACGATGCGCGCGTCGCCGGGGAAGTCGATCACCCGACTGCGCGTCCCCTCCCGGAAGTAGAGCCGCGTCGCGGGCGAGAAGGTCTCACCGTTCGCGAACGTGACCTTCACGTCGAACATCTCGAGATCGCCGCCTTCCACGTCGAGCCGGATGGCGCGGAACGCGCCCTCGCCCACCGCGACGATGGCATCGTGGTCCACCCGGAAGTCCACCTGCCGCATGCCCACGTGGTCCCAATCTCCCTGCATGGGAGTGGAGGGGGGAGGGGGCGCCGGCGCTGTGGGCTGGCCGGGAGGAGGTGCCGGCGCCACCGCCGCGCTCCGGCCGAAGACACGCACCGTCGCCTGACCGCGGCGCAGCCGGCTGCGGTACCAGAACTCGATCTTGCGGATCACGCGGGCCGGGCCGGGAAGGTCGATCAGGCGGCTCCACGAGCCCTGGCGGAACACCACCCGCGTGTTGGGCGACCAGGTGTCGCCGTTCCCGAAGGTGAGGCGGATGTCGTACATCTCGAGGGCGCCGCCGTCCACTTCGATTCT
>JBGPOM010000283.1:0-3225 GCA_041488075.1 Gemmatimonadota bacterium | reverse complement strand
GAATTGTTAGCAAGTTGTTCTCAACTCAGCACTTTCGCGATCCGCTCCTCCGCCACCCCCACCGTCCACCCGCACTTCTTATACCCCTGCATCGTCCCGATTTCCTTGGGCAGCGCAAACCGAATCTCCCCGGCGCGCACTTTCTTGTCCCCCCGCATCGCTGCGATCAGATCGTTTGCGCCGGCGCCGTCGGGCCGCTCGAGCGGCAGCCGGAAACGCTCCAGCAGCCGAGTGATCCGCTCCGCCGTGCCGGCTGCCGCCACGCCCAGCGCTTCCGCCAGGCGCGCTTCGTACACCATCCCGATCGCCACCGCCTCCCCGTGCAGCGCCTCGTACTTCGCCGTTGCCTCGATTGCGTGGCCGATTGTGTGCCCGAAGTTCAGGATCGCCCGCCGTCCCGCCTCCCGCTCGTCCTCCGCCACGACCGCCGCCTTGATCTCGACGGAGCGCCGCACCACCCGCTCGAGCGCGGCCCCATGCTTCGCGAGAATGGCGGCGTAGTCGCGCTCGAGAAAGGTGAAATACTCGGCGTCGGCGATCACCCCGTGCTTCACGGCCTCCGCCAGGCCGGCGGAGAGCTGCACTGGCGGGAGCGACGTCAGGAGATTCAAGTCCGCAGCGACGAGCCGCGGCTGGTGAAACGCCCCCAGCAGGTTCTTGCCGGCGGGGACATCCACCCCCGTCTTCCCGCCGATCGACGAATCGATCATGGCGAGCAGCGAGGTGGGCACCTGGACGTAGGGGACCCCCCGCAGGTAGGTCGCCGCCAGAAACCCCGCGACGTCCCCAACCACTCCTCCACCCAGCGCGATGACGGCGCAGTCCCGCCCGAAATGGGCTGCCAGCATCCGGTCCGAGAGACTCGCCCACGTCTCCCGTGTCTTATTCCATTCGCCCGCGGGAAACGTGAACAGCTCCGCCCGATACCCGGTACCCGATACCTGTCTCACGACCTCATCTCCGTAGAGCTTCCCCACGTGCGAATCGGAGATAACGGCGTACGCCGCGGCGGGACAGTGCTTTGCGAGGAGCGCCGGCACCACGCCCAACGCCCCACGCCCGATGACAATGTCGTAGGAAGCGTCGCGCTGCTCGGGCAGCGGGACGGCGATCGTCACCACGGGACGTCGGGACGGGCGGCTTGCGCGTTTGCCGCCCGCGCCAGGACGAACAGCAGATCGGAGAGCCGGTTCAGGTATTGCACGATCGCCGGGCTGATCGTCTCGCGCCGCGCCAGCCCCACCACCGCCCGTTCGGCCCGGCGGCACACGGTGCGCGCCAGGTGGAACGCCGCGGCCTTCGGCGTGCCGCCCGGCAGTATGAAGTTTTGTAGGGGCTCGAGCTTCGCCTGGTGACCGTCGATCATGTGCTCGAGGGCGCCCACCTGCGCCTGTCCGATGTGAGGGACCTTGGCGGGGTCGGGCGACGCCAAGTCCGCGCCGATTGTGAAGAGATCGCGCTGGATGGTCTCGAGAAAGGCCATGTTGAAGCCCTGCGGCTCGAGCGACGCCGCCAGGCCGATGGCGGCATTCAGTTCGTCGACGTCGCCGTACGCGGCGACCCGTGCGTCGTCCTTGGGCACTCGGGTGCCGCCGAAGAGCCCAGTCTCACCCTCGTCGCCTGTCTTGGTGTAGATTCGTGCCATGAGCGACGTGAAAGATATCACGATTATCGGCGCGGGCCCGACGGGTCTGTTCGCGGCGTTCTACGCGGGGATGCGGGGGGCGTCGCACCGGCTGATCGACAACCTCGACCAGGTGGGCGGCCAGCTCACGGCGCTCTATCCCGAGAAGTACGTCTTCGACGTCGCCGGCATCCCCAAGATCCTCGCCAAGGACCTGGTGAAGGGGATGGCCGAGCAGGGCCTCCAATGGAAGGCGCCCGTCCACCTGGGCGAAAAGGTGATCGGGCTCCGGCAGGCGCAGGAGAACGGCAAGCCGGTCTTCACGGTCGTTAGCACCGCGGGTGAGTACGCGAGCCGCACCGTGCTCATCGCGGGCGGGATCGGCGCCTTCACGCCCCGGAAGCTCCCGCTCAAGGACGCCGACCAGTGGCTTGGCAAGGGGCTGTACGACCGGGTGCTGAACCCCCAGGAGTTCGCGGGCAAACGGGTCCTGATCGTGGGGGGCGGCGACTCGGCGTTCGACTGGGCGGTCAATCTCCAAGGGATCGCGAAAGCCATCGTGATGATCCACCGGCGCGACGGCTTCCGCGCCCATCAGGCGACGGTAAACCAGGTCCACGCCCTTTCGGCCGCGGGCAAGATGGAGCTGCGGACGTTCTGGGAGCTCAAGGCGATCATCGGCGGCGGGCGGATCGAGCAGGTGACGATCGTGAACAACAAGACGAAGGAGGAAGCGACCCTCGGGATGGACTGCGTAATCCCCCAGCTCGGCTTCGTCTCCTCGCTCGGCGCCATCGCCGAGTGGGGCCTCGACATCGAGAAGGGGGAGATCAAGGTCTCCCAGATGATGGAAACGAACATCCCCGGCATTTTCGCTGCCGGCGACATCGCGACCTATCCGGGGAAGCTGAAGCTGATCGCCACCGGGGTCGCGGAGGCGTGCATCGCCGCCAACCACGCCGTGCATTTCATCAACCCGACCGCGAAGATCGAGCCGGGACACAGCTCGGGGATGGCCCTCTTCGGGCAGAAGGACGACTAGCGCGCCATCTGCACCACGAGCGAATCGATCTGGGCGAGCATTTGCTTTCCGGGCACCGTATGCCCATTGGCTTGTATCGAGAACGTGAAGCGCCGTCCGTCCGCCCGCTCGATGTAGCCCGACAGCGTGTTCACGCGGAAGATCGAGCCCGTCTTGGCCCGCACGCGGCCCTCGAGTGGCGTCCCCACGAAGCGTTTGAGCAAGGACCCCGGCTGCTGGGCATGGGGCAAAGCGGCCATGAAGGGCGCGCGCTTGGGGTGGCGGTACATGTAATCGAGCAGCCGCACGAAGGCGTGCGGCGTCACGAGGTTCCCCGCCGAGAGCCCCGAGCCGTCGTCCAGGGCGAAGGCCGTCGAATCGATCTTCACTGAGTCGATCAGGAACCGGCGCTCCACCTCGAGCCCCTTCTCCCAGCTGCCAGCTCCTCCCAACTCCCGTCCCAGGATCTTGAGCAGCATCTCCGCAAACCAGTTCTGGCTCGTGTTGAGAATCGGGAAGACGATGTCGGGCAGCGGGCGCCCCAGATACTCCGCCAGGGGGGGGGTCGAGAGGCGCACGG
>JBGPOM010000282.1:0-3227 GCA_041488075.1 Gemmatimonadota bacterium | reverse complement strand
CGCCACGAAGACCTCGCGGCCCGCCACCTGACGACGGGACCGCTCGCCAGGGTGCTCGAGCGCAGCGGCGTCCCCGCTCCCCGCCTGCTGCCGCTCATCCAGGGCACGAGCCCGTCTCCCCTCGCGGGAATCGTGGCCGGCGCGCTCGACGTGGACAAGCTGGACTACCTGTCGCGCGACGCGACGATGTGCGGCGTGCCCTACGGCGTGATCGACGTGGACCGGCTGCTGACCTCGCTCACCCTGGCCGACGGTCGGCTGGCATTGCACCCGAAGGGGCTCGCCGCGCTCGAATCGCTCCTGTTCGCGAAGTACCAGATGTACCGCAACGTCTACTGGCACCACGCCGTGCGCAGCGCGACGGCGATGTTCAAGCGGCTGATGCGGCGCACGATCGCATCGAAGCGGATGACGGCGGAGACGGTGGCGGTCGAGACCGACGACGGCCTCACCCACGAGCTGCGGCAGCACGACCCGACGGGACTGGCGGGCGCGCTGCGCGAACGAAGGCTCGCCAAACGCGCGCTCGATCTCGCCGGTACCGACTTGCCGGCGCAGACGGCCGACTGGCCGGCGACGGACCCCGACCTGCTGCAACAGGTGGAGGAGCGGTTGGCGCAGGAGCTGGGACTCGGCGAGGACGATCTGTTTCTCGACTTCCCGTCCAAGCCCCACATGCTGGATGTAACGATTCCCGTCGCCGGCCGCTCGGGAGACGCCGCTCAGCACCTCGGCTTGCCGCGCGTGGCCACGGAGCTGCACCGCTCGGCCCAGCGGCTGCGGGTGTTCGTGATGCGGCCCGTGGAGATCCGGCCGCAGGCGATCGTCGAGCTGGTGACCTGGCCGCGCGAGGAGGTGGCGGCGCGGCTCGCCGGGGACCGCGGCCTGCTCAGCGCGGCCGCGGCGCGCTAGTCTGCTGCGTGGTGACGTTCGGGTCGACCTTGGGGGCGTCTACCGCGTCGACTCGCACGATGATGGCCGTGATGTTGTCCAGCCCGCCGTGCCGGTTCGCTTCGGCGATCAGCGCGTCCACTTCCTCCTGCGGCATCCGGTCGGGCGACAGCACCTCGCCGAGCTGATAGTCTTCCAGCATGCCCGTCAGGCCGTCGGAGGCGAGCAGGAACACGTCCCCCGGCTTCACCGCGCCGGCGTATATGTCCGGCATCACATCGCTGTTCGCGCCCACGCAGCGCGTGATCACGTTGCTGTAGGGGTGGGAGCGCGCCTGCTCCGGGGTCAGATAGCCCGCGTCCACCTGCTCCTGGACGTAGGAATGGTCCTTGGTGACCTGGTTGAGGCGGCCATCGCGCAGCAGGTACGCACGGCTGTCACCCACCTGACCGATGAGGAAGCGGGTGTCGTAGAGCGTGAGTGCGGTAACGGTGGTTCCCATGCCGCGCTTGTCGTGCTCGGTGAGCGTGCGCTGGAAGATCGCGCCGTTGGCGGTGCGGATCGCGGTCCGCATCCGCTCCGCGACCTGCTCGTCGGAGAGGCTGCGCAGCGAGTCCAGCTCACGCGCTACGAAGCGCACCGCCATCTCACTCGCCACCTCACCGGCGGCATGCCCCCCCATCCCATCGGCGACGATGAAAATGCCGCGGTCGGGAACCATGAGGTAGCTGTCCTCATTCCCCGACCGGATAATGCCGACATCGGTGCGACCTGCGGCGGTGATGTGCACGCGAACCCTAGATGAAGACCCAGTACACGGCCGCGACGAACCCCAGAACCAGCACTGCCGCGCTCGCCCCGCACCCCTTCCCCTTCTTCTTCTCCGCCTGGCCCCCCCCCCCCACCGGGGGCCGAGCCTTCGGCTTGGACTTGGCCGGGGCACGGGCCGGGGCACGCGGGGGGAGGGGGGGGGCCGCCTTGGGGGGTGCCGGATTGGCCGGGGCCACGGGGGTCTTCATGGCTTCGAGCATCCGCGTGCCGCCCCCCTTGGCCACGGCTGCGGCGTCGTCGGTGGGCTCGAACACGAGCGACACCTCGCCGAAGCGCACCGTGGCGCCCGGCGCGAGCGGCGACTCCCCCTTCACTCGATCCCCGTCCACGAAGGTGCCGTTCGTCGAGTCGAGATCCACGAGCACCCACACTCCCTCGCGCCGCTGCAGCTTTGCGTGCGTCGTGGAGACGGACTCGTCGGGGACCACCAGGTCGTTGTAGTCCGCGCGGCCGATGTTGGCGACGGGGGTCCTCACGACCAGGCGCTGCCCCTTCAAGGCGCCGGAGCGGACCAGGAAATTGGCGAACACCGCGGGGGGCGCGCCGTGCAGCGTGTGCTTGAGCCGCTCGCCCGCCCCCGCCGGCGGTGCCGGTGCCGGGGGCGAGCTCGGAGCCTGGGGCGCGGCCGGCGGCGTGCTAGCGGTCGGCCCCGGCTGAGGGTTTGGCGCGGCCTGCGGCGCCGCGTCGGCATAGAAGCGAAAGTTCTCGTCGCCGATACGGATCACGTCCGCCCGGGCCAGGAGTTTTTGGCCCTCGACCCGCGCCTCGTTGACGAAGGTGCCGTTGGTGCTCGAGTCGACGACGAGGTAGCCCTTGGGGGTCTGCACGATCTCGGCGTGGCGGCGCGACACGTCCTTCCCCGAGACCACTACGTCGCAGGTGGCGTCGCGCCCGAACACCAGGGACGACCCGGCGATGGCGTATTCGCGCCCGTCCGTGAGCGACACGACGCGCCCGCCGGTGTTCGCGGTCGCCTTGCCCACGCTCTTCGCGTCAGCCTGCGCCTGCGCCATCGCCTGGGGGAGGTTCATCGCCTGGACGTACTGGGTGCTGCCGCTGCGGCGCTCGTCCACGAACGTCAGCTCCTGGCCCGCGACTTCGACCTTGTCGCCGTGGAGCAACGGCGTCGGCTCTGCGCCCAGGCGGACCCCGTTGATCAGCACGTCCGCCTCGGGCACTGCCTTCGCGATTACGACTTGCCCGTCCGGGAGCCCCTTGAGCCTGGCGTGGCGGGGGAGCACTCCGGCGACGGTCAGATTGATCGCGCAGCCGGGGTCGCTGCCCAAGAACACGTCCCCTGCGGGGATCGTGAACTTTCGCCCGCCCATTTCAAGTAACGCCATGCGCGTGCTCCTCCGATTGTGGCCAGGCGGGGAAGTTACGCCCGGCCCTATAAGCGGGCAAGGAAGCAGGGTTTAGGGGGCCAGGACGGACCCGTCGACCGACTCTTCGCGCCCGATCAACCCGCGCCGCAGCCAGTTCCAGAAGAGCAGCGACCCGACGAT
>JBGPOM010000281.1:0-3237 GCA_041488075.1 Gemmatimonadota bacterium | reverse complement strand
GCGTGAAGTTCGACCCGGCAACCAATGGTACTTCTCCTATCTCCCGTCTCCCGAGCAGCTCGGTCCAGGTGCTGGGGAAGGGCATCGAGGCCGAGGATCCACTGGCGATCGACTCCGGCCTGGTCCACAAGTGGCTCGTCAGCTTCCTGAAGGATGAGATCGTGCGGCGCCGCGGCTTCACGAAGGGTGTCGTGGGCATCTCGGGCGGCGTCGATTCTTCGCTCACGGCGTTTCTCGCCGCCGAGGCGCTGGGGAAGGAGAACGTGGTGGGCGTGCGCATGCCGTACCGCACGTCGAGCCCCGAGAGCCTGGCGCACGCGCAGCTCGTGATCGACACGTTGGGCATCGAGTCGCTCACGGTGGACATCACGCCGGCGGTGGACGGCTATCTCGCCGAGGCGCAGCGCTTCGGCGATCCCGACCCCACGCGCCGCGGCAACGTCATGGCGCGCGAGCGGATGATCGTGCTGTTCGACCTCTCGGCCAAGTATCACGCCTTGCCCATCGGTACCGGCAACAAGTCGGAGCGGCTGCTCGGCTACTTCACCTGGCACGCCGACGACGCGCCCCCCGTCAATCCGCTGGGCGACCTCTTCAAGACGCAGGTGTGGGACCTGGCGCGGCACGTCGGGGTGCCGGACGTCATCCTCTCGAAGCCCGCGACGCCGGACTTGATCCCCGGTCAGGTGACCGAGCGGGACTACGGCTTCACCTACAGCCAGGCCGATCCCATCCTCTACTATCTGATCCGGGGCCACAGCCCGGATGAGATCGCGGCGCGCGGCTTCGATGCCGCCGTCGTGGCCGCCGTGCGGCAGCGGCTCGACTCCACGCACTGGAAGCGGCGCCTGCCCACGGTCGCCGTGCTGTCGCAGACCGCGATCGGCGAATTTTATCTGAGACCGGTGGACTATTGACGCCGCCTGTCCTGAAGCCGCGCCACCCCCGCGAATCGGAATCAGTGCTCACCGAGCTGATGATGCCGCACCACGCCAACATCATGGGCAACGTGTTCGGCGGGCACATCCTCGCGCTCGTGGACCGCGTCGCCGCCGTCGCCGCGATCCGCCACTCCCGCAAGCCCTGCGTCACGGTCTCGGTCGACAAGGTCGACTTCCGCGAGCCGATCCACGTCGGTGAGCTGGTGACGGCGCTGGCGCGGGTGAACTTCGCGGGCCGGACGTCGATGGAAGTGGGCGTCAAGATCACCGCCGAGAACGTGATGACCGGCGCGACGCGCCACACGAATTCGTGCTACGTCACCTACGTCGCGCTCGACGAGCAGGGTGAACCGACGCCCGTCGCACCGATCGTCCCCGAGACGCCCGACGAGAGGCGGCGCTACGACCGGGCGGCGCAGCGGCGCGCGAGCCGGGAGATGGATCGGCGGTACGACCAGGGCCGGGGGGAGTGACCAGGGTTGTAGCAGTATTCTCAGGGGGCGGGGCGAAGGCTCTCGCTCACGCCGGAGCTTTCCGGGCCCTCCAGCAGGCCGGTCTCGAGCCCAACCACATCGTCGCCACCTCGATGGGCGCCGTCATCGGCGCGGCGCTCGCCGCCGGCGTCCCGTTCGAGGAAGTGCGCCGCCGCTCGCTCGGCCTGCGCCGCAAGGACATCGCCCCGTTCAATCCCCTGGCACTCGTGAAGGGGATGTTCGCGCACAGCCTCCTTCCCGCCTCGGCGCTGCGCCGCACGATCGAGCGGCTCGTGCCGGCGAAGCGGTTTGCCGACCTCCGGATCCCCCTTACCGTAACGGCGACGGACCTGGACTCGGGCGAGCTTGTTCTGTTCGGAGCACGGAGCACGGAGCACGGAGCCGAGCTGCATGATGCGCTGTACGCGTCGTGTGCCCTGCCGCTGTATTTCCCCCCCCTCGAAATCGCCGGCCGGCGGCTCGCCGAGGGCGGCCTGCGCGCGGTGCTGCCGCTCGAGCCGGCGCGTGCGATCCCTGCGGACGTCGTAGTCGCGATCCACGTCGGCCCCGGCTTCGACGAGGTATACCCTCCGCCGTCCGCCGCCGTCCTCCGCTTTCCTCCGCCCCTCGTTCGCGCCCATGGTGAGGCGGTGCGCATCATGATGGCCGCGCAGGCCGAGCGGGCGGTGGCGGATTGGCCGAAAGACGGGCCGCGGCTCGTCTATGTGCGCCCCGTCGCCGAGCGCGAGGCGACGTTCGCGGTGGAGCACATCGAGCGCTACGTCGAGGCCGGCTACCAGGCGACGCGGCGAGCCCTGGCGGGCTAGCCGGCGGCTGGTTCGCCGCCATATTGCGCCCTCATGGCGCCGCCGTCCCCGCCGCCGCCCGACTTCGCCCGCTTGGCCCGGCGCGGGCTCGCCGTCCTCACCCTGATCAACCTGCTCAATTACATCGACCGCTACATCATCGCGGCGATCTCCGAAACGCTGCGCCACTCGACGCTGCACCTGAGCGACTTCCAGTACGGCCTGCTGGGCAGCGGGTTCATCGTCGTCTACATGCTGACCGCGCCCGTGTTCGGCGCGCTGGGCGACACGCGGTCGCGCCCGCGGCTGATCGCGCTCGGCGTCGCGATTTGGAGCGGCGCGACGGCGCTGGGCGGCCTGGCGTGGAGCTTCGCGAGCCTGCTCGCGGCGCGCGCGCTGGTCGGCGTCGGCGAGGCGGCCTACGGCACGATCGCGCCCGGCCTGCTCGCCGACCTGTTCCGCAAGGAATACCGCGGCCGCGTGTTCGCCGTGTTTTTCCTGGCGATTCCGGTCGGCTTCGGGCTCGGCCTCGCGATCGGCGGCCTGATGGACAGCCACTTCGGCTGGCGCAGCGCGTTCTTCGTCGCAGGCGCCCCCGGACTCGTCCTCGCCGTCCTCGCCCTGCGGCTCTACGACCCGCCCCGCGGCGCGATGGACGAAGGCGTTGCGCGCGGCGCTCCCCCCCCCCCGCTGCGCGCGGCGTACGCGGCCCTGCTGCGCAATCGCCCCTACGTGCTCACCGTGCTCGGCTATGCCGCCTACACCTTCGCGTTGGGCGGGATGGCGCTCTACATCGTGAAGTTCCTGGAGCGCGTCCGCGGTCTTTCCGAAGGGCATGCGTCCGTCGGATTTGCGGCGGTCGTGATTGCGACGGGGCTGCTTGGGATCGCGCTGGGCGGCTGGCTCAGCGATCGGCTGCTCTCGGTCACGAAGCAGTCGTATCTCTGGGTTTCGGGGCTGGCGACCCTGATCGCCGCGCCGCTCGCCCTCGCGGGTCTCACGTCCGCCGTCCCGGCG
>JBGPOM010000280.1:0-3240 GCA_041488075.1 Gemmatimonadota bacterium | reverse complement strand
GTGAGCCGGGTGATCGCCCGGCCGTTTGTCGGAGCGCCGGGGGACTATCGCCGCTCGCCGCACCGCCGCGATTTCTCACTCGAGCCGGTGGGGACGACCCTGCTGGACGGGCTGGCCGAGGCGGGTGTCCCGCGGGTCGGGATCGGGAAGGTGGACGATCTATTCGCCGGGCGGAACATCGCCAGCGAGCATACCGCGACGAACGCCGACGCCTACCGGCTGATCGAGCGGGCGCTGGACGACCTGGAGACGGGATTCGTGTTCGTGAACGTGATCGAGTTCGACCAGACGTGGGGGCACCGGAACGACGTGGTGGGGTTTTATCAGGGGCTGCGGGAGCTCGACGCCTGGGTGCCGCGGCTCCTCGCCCGGCTCAGGCCGGACGACCTCGTGATCCTCACCGCGGACCACGGCAACGATCCGACGACGCCGTCCACCGACCACTCGCGGGAAGTGGTGCCGGTGCTGGTGGCGGGACCCCGCGTGCAACCGGTGGCGCTCGGCGTGCGGCGGACGTTCGCCGATCTGGGGCAGACGGTGGCGGAGTACTTCGGCGTCGCGCGGCTCGCGGCCGGGACGTCGTTCCTCGGGGAGGTGTGGGCGTGACGGACTTGGTGGCGCGGGCACGGGAAGCGATGCGCAACGCCTGGGCGCCCTACAGCGAGTTCCGGGTGGGGGCGGCGATCGAGGCGGCGGACGGGCGGGTGTTCGTCGGGTGCAACGTCGAGAGTGCGTCGTACGGTCTGACGATCTGCGCCGAGCGGATGGCCCTGGGGGCGGCAGTCGCGGCGGGCGCCCGATCGCTGCGGCGCGTGGCCGTGACGACGGAGGTAGACCCGCCGGCGGCCCCGTGCGGCGCCTGCCGCCAGCTGCTGGCGGAGTTCGGTCTCAACCTGGAAGTGATCGCCGTCGGCCCGGCCAGCGAGCGGCGCTGGACGCTCGCCGCGCTGCTCCCGGATGCCTTCACGAAGGAGACGCTCGACCGGTGAAGCGACTTGCCTTGCTCCTCCTGCTCGGCGCCTGCACCGAGCAGGCCACCGCGCCCGGCGTGTGCCCGGACTTCTGTCCAGGAGGCGCAATCGGGGTCGCGGACACGATCCTGAGGGACGTGATCGTGCGCGATTCCGCGTTCAGCGGCTACCTCCAGGCGCACCAGGGCGGGCTCCTCCCCGTCACCGACGTCCCGGGGGTCGTGGCGAGCCGCGCGGTCTTCCGGATCAACGCGATGTTCTCGCGCGTCACAACCCGGCCCACGGACACGACGACCGTCCCCATCACCATCGACTCGGCCCGCCTGCGGCTCAACATCGTGCGGCGCGACACCAACACGGCGAACCTCTGGATCAAACTCTATCGCCTGCCGATCGACATCGATTCGACGACGGCCTTCGCCCAGCTGGTGCCGGCGTTCACCGACTCGATCGTCGATAGCGTGAGCCTGAGCGCCCTGCTGGCCGCGCCCAAGATTACCGATACGGCGACGGTGCGGATCTGGGGGGACACGATTCAAACCGACTCCGCGGGGCATGTCCTCCAGGTGGCGGCCGACTCCACGCTCCTCCTCTTCGTGCACCTCGACACGGCCCGGGCCCGGTTCGTCGTGGCGGACTCGGGGAAGGTCGCCTACGGCGTGTGGGTGTCCGCCGACTCGCTTGCCAGCATCGCGCTCGGCTCGAACGAAAGCCCCGACCGTGGCGCCCGCGTCACGTGGTTCTACACCTATCCCGACTCGGCCGCGGTCCCGGTGCACGCGACCGCCGAACGGGCGCCGGTCTTCGACAGCTTCGTCTTCAACCCGCCGACGCCGGCGCTCGACTCGAATCTCGCCGTCGGCGGCGCCCCAGCGGTGCGCAGCCTGTTGCGGGTCGCGATCCCGGCGTTGCTGCGGGACAGCGCCGACGTCGTGCGCGCGACGCTGATCCTGGTGCCCGTGGGCGCGGTCCCGGGGGCGGCGGGGGATTCGTTCACCGTCGTCGCGCGGCCCGTGTTGACAGACCTCGGCGCCAAGTCGCCCCTCAGCACCAACACCCAGTTCTTTGGATTCACCCGGATCCACCTGAACGTTGCCGACACGGTGCGGATCGAAATGACCAATCTCATGCGGGTCTGGGCGCTCGATACGTCGGCGACGACGGCATTCGTGCTCGGGCAGGTGCCGGAGGCCGCCGGCTACACCCAGATTCGCTTCTATTCCACGCGCACGCCTGCCTTCCGGCCGTCGCTCCACGTCACCTACGTGCGGCGCTACCCCTTCGGGACCCCATGATGCGCGTCTCCCTCCCCCTCGCCGCCATCGCCGCGCTCGCGCTCACCGCACCGGCGCGGGCGCAGGACTCGCAGTTCGGCATCCGCGGACTGGGCACGCCGGGCCGCTGGGAGAGCGTGCGCGCCCGCGCCACGGGCGGCGCCTTCGCGCCGTTCGACCCCTTCTCGCCCCTCATGGAGGCGTCGGTGGCGGACGTCCGGCGCGTCTCGGCCGGCGTCACGGCAGCCACGTCGTGGCGCTCGCTGGACTTCGGGACCGAGACGAGCTCGCTGCGGGGGTCGCGCTTCCCGACCTTCGTGATCGCCGGACCGATCACGCGCCGCCTGGTGTTGGCGGCAGGCTTCTCCACCTACCTCGACCGGAGCTTCGGCATCCTCACCCACGACACGATCGACGTGCGTGGAACCCCGCAGCCCGTGACCGACGAGGTCACGAGCGATGGTGCCGTTACGGACCTGCGGGTTGCGCTCGCGGCCCGGTTGCACAACCGCCTGGCGCTGGGATTCGCCCTGCACGGGCTCACCGGCTCAACCCGCGTCACCGCGGTGCGGCGCTTCGACGACTCCACGAACTACCGCACCTCGACCGTGCGCAACGAGATCGCTTACCACGGGCTGGGCGGCTCCGCGAGCGCGCTGTTCGATCTGAACCAGGCCGTGCGGCTCGCCGCGTGGGTTCGCTCCGATACGCGGCTCCGGGGCGACATCCGGGGACGCACCGTGGCCACCGACGACCTGCCGTTCGCGTTCGGGGGAGGCGTGCGCTGGCACCCCGGGACCGAGGCCGTCGTCGCGGCGGCGGTGGCCTGGCGGTTCTGGGCCGGGGCGGCGCCAAACGCGCACGACACCTTCAACTGGTCGCTCGGGACGGAGCTCGGGTCCCTCACGTCCCCCCTCCGGCTCGGCGTGCGGGGCGGGCAGCTGCCGTTCGGCCCGGCCGGCAAGGCCCCGACCGAGTTCGGCATCTCCGCAGGG
>JBGPOM010000279.1:0-3250 GCA_041488075.1 Gemmatimonadota bacterium | reverse complement strand
GGTGATGGCGCTGCGGCATGACGCCGTGTTCATGTACCCGGGGTCGTAGGTCATCAGCCCGAAGTCGTCGGGCGACGTCTTGATTTGTCGCAGGTCGGCTGCGCGGATGGTCCCCTCCTGTATGGGGATCTCGTAGGCCTTCCCGCTGCGGTTGTCGGTGACGGTAAGGGTGTCCTTCGGCACTGCGACGTCCTGAGTTGGGTGCGGGGGAAAGATAACCTGTGGCGGGGACGGGCGTGCTTTCGTATCTTGCCGGACCGTGCCCGCCGCGCCGCCACCCCGCCCCAGTCTCTATCCCACCCGCTCCAGCGCGGGGGCCCTGCTCGGGCAGCAGCTCGCCGGCCGGGGGTACCAGTCGTGCATCCTGCTGGGCATCACCCCCGAAGGCGTCGAGATCGCGGCCCACGCGGCGAAGGCGATGGGAGCGCAGTTCGACGTGATCGTCGCGTCGTTCATCAAGCTCGGCTCGAACCTCGCCCCCGTCGGCGCGATGGCCGAATCGGCCCCCGCCGAAATGGACCCCGACTTCCAGCCGGGGATGAACCTGCTCGAAAAGCTACAGGCGGCGATCGACGAGTCCCGCGCACGGGTGAAGCAGGATCTGGTCCTCTACCGCACGCAGCGGCCCGTGAAGAATCTCCAGGGGCGCACCGTGGTGATCGTGGACGGGCAGATCGTCTATCCGTGGAAAGTGTTGGCGGCGGCGAAGTTCGCGGAGCAGCGCGGCGCGCGGCAGGTCGTGGTGGCGGCGCCGGTCGCGGCGGCGCCCGCCGCCGATCGTATCCGGGCGCGGCAGTACCCGCTCGTCTGTCCCAGCGTCGTGATGGAGGCGGAAGGTCACCCGACCCCCTACGGCGACGCGGGCGAGGGTGCCGAGGGGCCGGAGCGGCTGAAGAGCATCATGATTGCGCATCAAGCGGCGTGACGGAAAGATGGAACGTTGGAAGGATGGAAAGAACTAACCGTTGCCCTTCGAGCAGATCAACCGGTAGAGTCCCCAGGTAAGTTTGCCCGCCTCCTGTCTCACGACGTCGAGTTCCCTCCAGTCAGCCTCAGACAGGTACCCCAGTTCCTTCACCAACAGAATCGCGTAGGACATCTCCGACAGGGATCCGAGAGCGATATCCAGGAAGCGTCGGAACTCCTTCGGACCGCGCTTCGCGGCACCCTCGGCCACGTTGGCCGCTGCTGAGAAAGCGGCGCGGCGCATCTGCGATGTCAGGCCATAGAGCTCGGCTTTCGGAAACGATTGGGTGGCCCGATACGTGGCGAGCGCAAGTCGGTGGCAGCTCTGCCAAGCTTTGAGCTTTTCGTAGGGCATCATGTACGCCAGACACTAACGACGACGCCAACGACCTCGATCATCAATCGAACGCGAGCTGGCGCAAAAAGGGCGGCTTCAGGGGCCGCCCTTCTTGCCATCGTTCCATCTTTCCATCGTTCCGTCCTATTGCAGCTCGACCATCCCTCTCTCGAGCCACCGGTGCTCGCCCGCGAGCACCTCCTGCGCCAGCTTGTACGTCGGCACGTCCTCGTTGCGCCACAGTCCGGCGAACTTCGCGCGTACGCGGCCGCGCGCCTGGCGGCAGAAGACGTCGGCGAGGCGCACCGCGCGCTCGCCGCTGGCGCGGTCCTTCCGCAGCAGCCACTGGGCGCGCGCGCAGGTGGAGGCCATCGCGAACAGCTCGCCGCCGACGTCCACCAGGCGGAACAGCACGGCTTGCCGCAGCTCGAGCTTCGGCCCGAAGCGCATCATCGAGTGGAACACGCCGCGCGCGAGCCTGCGCGCGTTGCGCTCGACGAACCGCACGTGGCGCGCGAGGGGGCCGAACCCGGCGTGGCGGGGCCACAGGCTCCACCCGAACCAGCGCGACGGGTACCACCAACCGTAGAACAGGGCCGAGCGGGCGAGCGCCGCCAGCCGCTGCCCCAGCGCCTTCCCCGGCATCACCACGTCACCCGCAACCTGCAGGTGCTTGTCCACCGCTTCCCGCGCGATGAACAGGTGCATGATCTCCGACGATCCCTCGAAGATCAGGTTGATGCGGAAGTCGCGCATGATGCGCTCCACCGGCACCGCCGGCTCGCCGCGCGCCCGAAGCGAGTCCGCCGTCTCGTAACCGCGGCCGCCGCGGATCTGGAGCGTGTCGTCGATGATGCGCCAGCCCGCCTCGGAGTTGTACAGCTTGGCGATCGCCGCTTCGAGCCGGATGTCGTAGCCGCCCCGCTCCGCCATCGCGCCGCACAGCTCCGCCACCGCTTCCATCGCGAAGGTGTTCGCCGCCATCGCCCCGAGCTTCTGGGCGATCGCGTCGTGCCGGCCGATCGGCTTGCCCCACTGGACGCGCTCCGCCGACCAGCGGCGCGAAATCTCGAGGCAGCGCTTACCCGCCGCGACCGACGAGATCGGGAGCGTCAGCCGGCCGGTGTTCAGCGTGATCAGGGCGAGCTTCAACCCCTTGCCCTCGCCCCACAGCAGATTCTCCTTCGGCACGCGCACGTTCGTGAAACGCATCACGCCGTTGTACATCGCCTTGAGGCCCATGAAATGGCAGCGGTGCACCATCTCGACGCCCGGCCAGGCCGCCTCCACGATGAACGCCGAGATCTGCCGCTTCTCCTTGCCGCGCACCACCTTCGACGGCGTGCGCGCCATCACCACCATCAGCTCGGCCCTGGTGCCGTTGGTGCACCACAGCTTCTCGCCGTTCAGGATCCAGGCCTCGCCGTCGTCGCTCGGGATCGCCATGGTCTCGAGCGCGGCGGGGTCCGAGCCGACGCCCGCCTCGGTGAGCGCGAACGCGGAGATCGCGCCCTTGGCGAGGCGGGGAAAGTATTTCTGCTTCTGCGCGTCGCTGCCGAACATCTTGAGCGGCTGGGGCACGCCGATGGACTGATGCGCCGAGAGCAATGCCGTGATCGAGCCGTCCACCGACGAGACGAGCTCGATCGCCTTCATGTACGAGAGCTGGGACAGGCCGAGGCCGCCGTATTCGCGCGGGATCTTGATGCCGAAGGCGCCGAGGTCGCGCAGGCCCTGAATGACCGCATCCGGAATCTCGCCCTCGCGGTCGATCTGATCCGAGTCGACCTTCTCCCGCAGAAACCGCTCCAGCTTGTCGAGGAACGGCTTGGCTCGCGCCACCTCTTGGGGGTCCTGCTCGGGGTACGGATGAATGAGGTCCATCCGCAGGTTGCCGAGGAACAGGTCGCGGACGAAGCTGGGCGCGGCCCATTCCTGCTCGCGCGC
>JBGPOM010000278.1:0-3256 GCA_041488075.1 Gemmatimonadota bacterium | reverse complement strand
CTTCTTGCGCTTGGAGGTTCTGCGCTTCGGTACGGCCATGCGTCGTCCTCGTCTTTAGGAGCGGAGCTTGCCCTTCAGCGACTCGAGCGCCCGCCACCGGGGATCGGCAGTCGGCGCGCACCCGCAGGGGCCCGCGTTCAGGTCCTGGCCACACCGCGGGCAGAGCCCGCGGCAGTCCTCGCGACACAACAGGAACCGCGGGACGGCGAGCAGCAATTCTTCGCGGACGGCCGGGGCCAGATCGATCTCCGTCGCGTCCGGTGCCAAGCGATAGGCGTCCGGGTCCTCCAGCGCCTCCGGATCGTGCGTGAACAGCGCGTCGGCGTCGGCCGTCACCTCCACCGCCACGGGGGTCAGGCAGCGCCGGCACTCCCCCGTCACCACGGTGCGCAGCGCACCGTGCCAGTAGCAGCGCCCTTCCCCCGTCGCCTGCAACCGCCCGGTGACCACCACCGGCCCCCCGAGGGCGACATCCAGCCCCTCGAGCAGGGGGTCATCCTGTCCGAGCTCGCCCCGGGTGTCTACCGGCCCCCGGGCCAACTCCGAGAGGTCGACGCTTAACATGGTGAGCGAAGCTAAACCCTTGTGGGACTTGCGTCAACAGAGCGATGCCAGCTCGCTCTCGGGAAAGAAAAACGCCACTTCCCGAGCCGCATTCTCCGGGGAGTCGGAGGCGTGGATCGCGTTTCGCTCCTTGGACTGCGCGTACAGCTTGCGAATCGTGCCCGCCTTCGCCTCGGCGGGGTCGGTCGCCCCGATCACGTCGCGCAGGTGCGCCACCGCCTTGTCGCGCTCCAGGGCGAGCGCCAGCGCCGGCCCCGAGGTCATGAACCCCACGAGCGAGCGGAAAAACGGCCGCTCGCGGTGCACCGCGTAGAACGCCTCGGCCTGGGACTGTGACAGCCGCACGAGACGCGCCGCGCGGATCGTGAAGCCGGTGGCTTCGAGGTGCGCGAGGATCGTGCCGGCGTTGCCGGCCTGCACGGCGTCGGGCTTGATGATGGCGAGTGTCAGCATCGGGATCAGGGAGCCGCGACGAGGCGGCGGATCAGGTCGGCGCGCGTCAGGAACCCCACGACCACTCCCTCGCGCACCACCGGGAAGCGGTCCACATCCTTGTTGTTCATCAGGTTCGCCACGTCGGACAGCGTCTGCTCCTCCGACAGGCACAGCACCGCGCGCGCCATCACGTCTTTCACCGGCAGCTCGCGGGGGTCGGCGGTGCCGCGCTGGATCTGCGCCTTGCTCGGGGCGCGGAACTCACCGCTCTTGGTGCGCTGGAGGTAGTCGGGAATCAGATAGCGCAACAGCTCGCGGTGCGTCACCATCCCGACGAGCGCGCCGGCCTCGTCCACCACGGGGATGGCGCGCACGTCCTTCTCGATCATCAGACGCGCCACGTCGCCCAGGCTCTGCTCGGGGTGCGCGGCGAGCACGTCCGGCGTCATCAGATCGCGCACCGTGAGATGGCTCGGCAGCTCGACGGCGTCGAGGGCGCCGATCTGCGCCACCTGCTCCGGCGTCTTGGCGGCGAGCAGCGCGAGCACCGTCTCGGGGTCGGAGAGGATGCGGGCGAAGCCCCCCACGACCTGCAGGTAGGTCGGCGTCTCGCGCGGCGGCGCCACGATCAGGATCACGATCCGCGCCGCGCGGTGCGGGTCCTTCTCCCAGCGGATTGGCGTGGTGGAAATCCCCACCGCCGTGACGAGCTTGCGGACCGCCTCGGTCCGGAAGTGCGGCAGGAAGGCGTGCTCGCCGACGCTCACCATGTCCTCCGGCCAGGCGTTCCGGATGACGGCGTTGAGCCGGTTGGCTTCTCCCTCCCCCACCGCGCCGGTCGCGATCAGCCGCGCGGCGAGCCGCTCTGTCGCTTCCTTTACGGTGTGGGCGACGAGGGGCACGATGACGTGCTGGGGATCGACGACGTCCTTCAGCTTCACAGCCGTTCCCTGAGGAGCGGGACCACGTCGGCGGGGCGCTTCATGACGGCGATCCCGGCGTGCTCGAGCGCCGCCATCTTCTCCGCGGCCGTGCCCGACGAGCCGGAGATGATCGCGCCGGCGTGCCCCATGCGGCGGCCCGGGGGCGCCGTCTGGCCGGCGATGAACCCCACGACGGGCTTCGTGACCTCGTGCCGCACGAACTCGGCCGCCTGCTGCTCGTCGGTGCCGCCGATCTCGCCGATCAGCACGATCGCCTCGGTCTCGGGGTCGGCCTGGAACGCCGCCAGGCAGTGGATGAAGTTCGTGCCGATGAGCGGGTCGCCGCCGATGCCGACGCAGGTCGACTGGCCGAATCCCTGGGTGGACAGCTGGTGGATGATCTCGTAGGTGAGGGTGCCGCTGCGCGAGACGACGCCGATCTTCCCGGGCTTGCAGATGTTCCCGGGAATGATCCCCACCTTACTCTTCCCCGGCGAGATGAGCCCCGGACAATTGGGACCGATGAGGCGCGCCCCCCGCTCGGTCACGAACGGCAGCACGCGCGTCATGTCGAGGACGGGGATGCCTTCAGTGATGCACACGATCAGGCCGATCCCGGCGTCGGCGGCCTCGAACACCGCCGATGCGGCGACGGCCGCGGGAACGTAGATCACGGCGGTGTTCGCCTGGGTCTCGCGGACGGCGTCGGCCACGGTGTTGAACACCGGGACGACCCCCTCGAACACCTGACCGCCCTTCCCCGGTGTCACGCCCGCCACGACCTTCGTGCCGTACGAGATCATCTGCTTGGCGTGGAACGAGCCGTCACGGCCCGTGATCCCCTGAACGACGAGGCGCGTGGACTGATCGATGAAGATGCTCACGCGGCCCCCTTGGCCTTGGCGACCGCCTGTTTCACGGCGTCGTCCATGTCCGTCAGCGCCGAGAAGTGCGCTTTGGTCAGGATGTCCATCGCCTCCCGTTCGTTCGTTCCGGTCAGCCGGATGACGATCGGGACCTTGAGCGGAAACTCCTGCGTCGCCTGGACGATCCCCTTGGCGACGTCGTCGCACCGGGTGATCCCCCCGAAGATATTGAACAGGATTGCCTTGACGTTGGGATCGGCGGTGATGATCCGGAGGGCGCTCACGACTTTCTGCGGGTTCGAGCTGCCGCCGATGTCGAGGAAGTTGGCCGGCGACCCGCCGTAGTACTTCACGAGATCCATCGTGGCCATGGCGAGACCGGCGCCGTTCACGCAGCAGCCGACGCTGCCCTCGAGCTTGATGAACGTGAGGCCGGCCTCGCGCGCTGCCACCTCCGACGGCGCGTCG
>JBGPOM010000277.1:0-3265 GCA_041488075.1 Gemmatimonadota bacterium | reverse complement strand
CGTTCGCCCGGGCGAGCATCGCCCTGGGGCCGAACCGGTTTCGCACCCTCGACATTCCGGTCGTCCAGGCGGGCGTGATCGAAGGGCGCGTGATCCGGGAGGACCGGCCGGGAGGCGTCGGCGGCGTGACGCTCATCTTGACCGACCGGCGCACGGGCGTCCGGCGCACCCTCGTGACGTTCACCGACGGCGCCTTCTATCTCCTCAGCGTGAAGCCTGGCGACTACGTGCTGAGCGTGGATGAGCGCGTGCTGGACGCGTTGGGCGTGGACGCCGCGCCGCTGCCGTTCACGCTGGCGCCGACGCCCGACGGGGTGGGGCGCTCGGACTTGGAGCTGCGCCTCAAACCGAGGTCTTAGCGGACACGAGGTCGCGCAGCAGCGCCTCGAGCTTCACGAAATCGAACGGTTTGACCAGGGACGGCACACCCGAGTCTCGCAGCAGCGCCGCGGTATCGGGGGCGAAGGTGTCGCCGGTCGAGAAGATCAGACGGCTCACCATCGTGGGATATTCCTGGCGCAGCCGCTCGAGGAACACGCGGCCGTTCATCCCGGGCATCCGGACGTCCGAGACGATTGCGTCGAACGTCTGCTCGCCCAGCGCCCTGAGGGCGTCGGCGCCGTCCCCGACGGCGGTCGCGCGCATGCCCCGCCGCTTCAGGAAGCCCAGCACCGCCCGCCGGAGGCCCTCCTCGTCGTCGACGAGCAGAATCGCGAGCGGCTCCTCGGGGAGTCGGGGTCGAACCATGGGCACGGGGGTGAGGCGGCGGCGCGTGCGCTGGTCGCGCGGCAGCTCCACCGTGAAGACGGCACCTCCCCCGCGGTCGGGCTCGGATTCGACCCAGAGGCGGCCCCCGTGGTCGTGCACGATGCCGTAACAGATCGAGAGCCCCAGCCCCGTCCCCATCCCCTCGGGTTTGGTGGTGAAAAACGGATCGAAGATCTTCCCCTGGATGTCGATCGGCACGCCGGGGCCGGTGTCGGCCACCTGCAGCCGCACGCGCTCGTCCAAGGCCCCCGTGCGGATGGTGATCGCGCGGCGTGTGTCGACCGTCATGAGCGCCTGCTCTGCATTGATCAGGAAGTTGAGGAGCATCTGCTGCAGCTCGGACCCGTTCGCCCACGCCTTCGGTTCGTCGGGGTCCAGGTCCATGGTCACGGTGATGTTGAGCGTCGTCAAATGATACGAGCGGAGTGCGAAGGTGCGGCGCGCGATGTCATTGACGTCCACGAGCGCGCGTTCCTTGCCGCCCGCCCGCGCGAAGGCGAGGAGGTTCGAGGTGATCCGCCCGATGCGTGTCGCCTCGTCGTACATCATTTGCACCGTTTCGCGCTGTTCCGGCGTCAGGTCGTCCAGGAGGAGCGTCTGCGCGAATCCCGAGATGATCGCCGCGGGATTGTTGATCTCGTGCGCCACGCCGCTCACGAGCTGTCCCATGGCGGCGAGCTTCTCGGCCTGCTGCAACTGGGCCTGCGTGCGCCGCTGGTCGGTGATGTCCCGCGCCAACGCCAGGACCTTGGTGACGCGGTGACCGTCGCGCACGGGAGCGTACAGCACCGCGCTCACGCCGTCCGTCCTGTCGTCGTCGCGGTGGAAGGGGATCTCGAAGCGCCGCAGTTCGCCCGTGAACGCCGCGGCCAGGTGCTCCCGGGCGACGGCGGCCGCGGTCGTGTCGAGCAGGTCGAACATCGACCACGCCGCGGGGCTCTGCCCGCCGCCGGCGGTCGCGGCCATCTGGCGGCTGGCGGCGTTGGCATCGAGCACGTGGCCGTGGCGATCGAGCACGACGATCGCGTCGGGAACCGCTTCCATCACGAGGCGCAGGCTGCGCTCGGCCGACGCCGTGGCCGCGAGCGAGCTCATCAGCGAGCGCGTCTGGTGCGCGACTTCTTCTTCGAGCAGCGCCGCGTAGCGGCGATCGGCGCCGAGCGAGTAGAGCGCCCGGGCGCCGATGATCGCGATGCCGATGCCGACAATGACGGCGGTGTCGGAGGCCCGCTCGGGTCGCAGGATCGCGGCGATCGCCAGACCGGCCATGCCGGCGAGTCCGACGAGAATGGCCACGGTGCGTGCGGCGAGGCCGGATACCGCCACGGGCTGAGCGCCGGCCCGGCTCCCGTGGTCGGGGGCGATGGCGGCCGCGGCCGCGATCATCAACAGGCCCGCGTCCCAGGTCAGATCGAGCGGGCCGCCGGCCTGGTAAGAGCCTCGCAGCGCCGCGACCGCGTACGCGAGATTGCCGGCGGCGAAGACGACGACGCCGGGGAAGACGAGCGCCGCCGTGGCGAGCGGAAAGACGGTGCGGCGGAGCATCTGAATCAGCACCATCCAAAGCACGGCGATGCCACCGATCGACCAGCCGATGCTGGCGATCAACGCGAGCAGCGATCCGCCCGCATCGAACAGCGGCTCCAGGAGGAACTCGTACGCCAGGGCGCCCGCGGTGAAGGTGACGAGCACGGTGTCGAGGAGCAGCTCGGCATCGGGGCGGCGCGTCGGCTGACGGCGCAGCAGCGTCGTCACCCCCAGGGTGAAGCAGACGTAGACGCCGAGGTAGCCGATGTCCGCCAGTGAGGGATACGACGGCGGCGCGCCCAGCCAGACGTCGTGATACGTCCAGACGAGTTGCCCGGCCAGGAAGGAGACGCACCCGGCGCCGATCCATTGCCAGGTGCGACGCTCTTCGAATTGGCTGATGCGCCGCGCGGCGAAGACGCAACAGTACGCACCGTACGCCGACGCCCAGATCCAGCATAGGTCGGTGACGAGCGCGACGGTGGGCCGGTCGTGCGGCGGGAACACGTACAACAGCACGATCCCCGCGAACGACAGCGCGGCGATGGCGGCCAGCAGCCGGGCGGGGCGACTCAGGGGGATCACTCCGGACTCCGGCGGAAACCTAACCGCATTATGTTTGGCCGGCCAATGAACCGCCCCGGCTGGATTCGCGCTCCCGAGCACTCGCTCGTGCAGTGGGACCAACTCACCGCGCTTGCGGCGGCGGTTCACGCCGGGGGCCTCGATCGCACCCTCGTGTGCGGCATGGGCGGGTCGAGCCTCGCGCCGCAGGTGCTGGCCGCGAGCGCCGGCCGCGCCGGCGGCGCTCTGCACGCGCTCGACAGCACCGACCCCGCGGCCGTGCGCGCCGCGGAGCGCGCGCACGATCTTGCCCGCACGCTCTTTCTGATCGTGAGCAAGTCCGGCACCACGCTCGAGACGCTGGCGTTTTGCCGCTACTTCGCCGCGCGGGCGCGGCCCGACCAGT
>JBGPOM010000276.1:0-3265 GCA_041488075.1 Gemmatimonadota bacterium | reverse complement strand
CCGGCGCCCGTCGGCACGCTGGAGGCGTTCCACACCGGCGGCGGCATCTCGACGATGCCGTGGGCCTACGCCGGCCGGGTGCGTACGATGGAGTACAAGACACTGCGCTACCCCGGCCATGTGGCGATTATGCGGCCGATCCGCGAAATGGGCCTGCTCGATCTGAAGCCGGTGATGGTGAAAGGGAAGAAGGTCGTGCCGCGCGACGCCTTCATCGCGACCGTGTCGCCCAAGCTCACGAAACCGGACGAGCCCGATCTGGTCGCGCTGCGGGTGGAAGTGACGGGGCGTGGCGGCCGGCGGGTGGTGTGGCAGCTGCTCGACTACTACGACGAGGCGACCGGGATCACCGCGATGATGCGCACGACCGGTTACTCACTGGCGATCACCGGATTGATGCAGGTGGACGGCCGGATCAGCGCGGCGGGGATGCACACGCCGGACGAAGCGGTCCCGTTCCGGGCGTACGTGGACGAGCTCAAGGCCCGCGGCGTCGAGATCCAGGAACTCAAGTGAGCGGCGCTCAGTAGCTCCAGGTCGTCCCGAACAGCAGCTGGGTCCCCTCCGAGCCCCTCCCGGCGCCCAGCACCAACAACGTGTTTCGCAGCAGCGCCACGGCGATCTCGCCGCCCGCGCTCTTGTGCAGCCCATCGCTCGTGAGCCGTACCGATTCGCCGGCGGCGAACACCCGCCCCCAATCGTAGAACGCGACGAGCTTCACTTCCAGCAATCGCGGCGACCATACCAGGGCGTACCGGACCTCGACGCCGCCGACGAGTTTCCCCGGGCCCACGAAGCGCGCGTCGTAGTAGCCGCGCAGCGAGCGGTAGCCGCCGAGCGCGATGAACGGTCCCTCGCTCGACTCCATCGTCATTTGTGCCGCGACGGGCGGCGATCCGGTCATCCGCTCGCCGGCGAGCCGCGCGGCGAGCATCACCTTCTCGAACGGATGCAGGTAGACGCGCGCTGCGGCGGTGGCGCGCGTGTAGCCGCGCCCGCGGCCCACCAATCCCTCGACGAACACGCCACGATGCGGATCGATCTCCTGGTCGCGCGAGTCGACGATCACGCCGCCGCGCACCCCCCGGTCGGTGAACGGGACCTCGCCCGGCCCCACGATGCCGGCCACGCGATCGCGCTGGAACCGGCTCTCTCCGGGCAGCTCGCGGAAGTCGGTGTGCTCGATCGACGCACCGGCGAGTACACGGACCGGGCCGGCGACGCGGCGCTGCACGGTGAGGCGCGCGCTGCCGAGCGTGCGGCTCACCCGGTAGAAATACGGGCGGGCGGGGGTGATGCTGTCGGCGTCGTAGGGGGTGTCGTTCCCCTGGCCGTAGTAGCCGAGCCGGTTGGCGCGGGCGGTGGTGAGCGTCAGGCCGGCGCGCCAACCGTCCCAGTAGGCGGGGGCCTGGGCGTCGACGACGACCAGGTAGCTCCCCTTCGAGCTCGCGGCGGCGTCGAGCTTGATGCTGGCGAAGTTCGGCTCGGGGCGGTCGGTGCGCGTCATCGGGCTGTACCAGCCGTAGCGCCCGGCGATCCAGACCCCGTCGATCGTGCTGTAGTAGGCGTAGGGGTAGAGCTGATCCACCCACGCGCGCTGCCCGGCGAGCGCCGCCGGAGCGAGTGCCGCGACGGCGAGCGCCGCGCCGATCCGTCGCATCCGCCTCAGCTGCGCTCGAACAGGTAGGCTGTGTCGCGGAGCTTGGCCTCGGCCCCGTCGTGCGCGGCGTAGCGGCCCGGGAACAGCGAGGCGGACCCGAACTCCCCCCGCTTATTCACCGCGTAGAAGCTCAGGTTGAACTTGGGCCGGCCGCGCTCGTCGAGCAGCCGGGCTTCGGTCGCCGCGACGACCCGCTTCAGCGTCTCGAGACAGGCGTCGGCCGGCTTCATCCCGCGGCGCATGTGCTCCACCGTGAGGAAGCCGCCGCACACCTTGATGTTCGACTCGCCGCGGCCGGTCGAGCCCGCGGCGCCGACGTCGTTGTCGCAGTACTGGCCCGCGCCGATGATCGGGGAGTCGCCGACCCGGCCGGGGATCTTCCAGGCGAGCCCGCTCGTCGTGGTCACCGACGAGATCTCGCCCCCCGGCGTCACGGCGTCGCAGTTGATGGTCCCGGTGTGCGGGACCGTCATCCGTTCCGCCTCGGGCACGTCCAAGAAATTGTCGTCGGGATTGAGATTGGCCCGCCACGCGAGCCACGCTTGGCGCGAGTGGTCCGTCATCAGGTCCTCTTCCTTGAAGCCGTAGGACAGGGCGAATCGCTTCGCCCCTTCGCCCACCAGGAAGATGTGGTTCGTGTACTTGAGGACGAGTTTCGCCACCTCGGAAGGCGTCTTGATGTTCTCGAGGCACCCCACCGCGCCGGCCCGCCTGGTGGGCCCGTGCATGCACGATGCGTCGAGCTGCACGACGCCGTCGGCATTCGGCAGGCCGCCGTAGCCCACCGAGTCGTCGTTCGGGTCGAGCTCCTGGATCTTCACGCCTTCGATCACCGCATCGAGGGTGTCGGCGCCCTGCAGCAGCAGGTCGAACGCCTTCTGCACGGCGCGCAGGCCGTTCGCGCTCGCTACGGCGACGGGCTTCGACGCCCAGCGGCTCGCGGCGGGCAGCGGCCGCAGGGCCCGCATCGGATGGGGGATGCCCCCCGCCAGGGCGGCGCCGGCCGCCAGCCCGCCGGCGGTGGAGCGGAGGAACTCGCGACGCGACAGTGGCTCGGACACGGATGGCTCCCGATGTGAGGAAGTGCTAGGGTTTTAGCCACTCGCTTCGCGCCTGTCAACTTGCTCGGCGCGGGGCACGCCTCTACGTTCCCCCATCGGTGAAACCCGACGCGTCTGATCCCCTGAGCCCGCTGGCGGTCGTGCGGCGCTTCGCCACGGCGGCCGCGGTCGTTGCCCTGGCGGTGTTCGCCTACGAGTGGCTCACGACGCGAAGCCCCGACTGGCGGCTCGCGGCCTTCGCGGGACTGGTGCTCACGTTGACCGACACCTTCGTCACCGTCCTGGGGGTGGTCGGCACCGGGGTGAGCCGCATGTTCCAGGGCTCGGGCATCACGCTCGACGATGAGATCGCCGATCTCGAGCGGCGGCTCGCGGACCCCACGCTGCCGGCCGAGCACGAGATCCCGGCCGCATTGCGGCTGGCGGAGATCTGCCGCAAGTACCGGCACGACTTCCGCCGCGCCGAAGCGCTCATCGGCCGCGTGCGGTCCAAGTATCCCGACGCTCCGGAGCTGCAGGGTGTCGACCGCATCACCTGAGCTCT